>JBATYU010000095.1:0-2547 GCA_049674245.1 Bradyrhizobium sp.
CGGTGCGGTTGCCATTCCCGGTCGTTGAGGATGGGCCGGAGCTGGAATCCACCGCGCTTGAAGCTAACCGCCGCGGCGCTCGCGAGGCAATACAGCTCCGCCAGCGCAATCCACATCGACAATCGCGTTGCGAACACGCTTTCGAGCAGATCCGGCAGGCCTGGACGGAGCATCCAGATATACGGCCGCCCCACCGCGCTCTGCATCAGAAAGAACGGGATCCAGATCGCAAGCACGACGACCGCGGGGGCTGCGCCAAGAGCGATACGTCGCCAATGGCGCCAGCCGTCATGAAGCTGGCTCAGCCCGCCGGCAAGCGCGAAGCAGGCGACATAGACGATCCCAAAGGTGTGCGCCAGCGTCAGTCCCGCATAGAGCAGCGCGAGGATGGCGACGTCCCGGGTCCGGCGGCGTTCGATCACGCGCTGCTGAAACAGCAGCGCGAGCGCTGCCATCAGAAAGTACAGCGCATAGGTTCGCAGTTCCAGCGCGACATGGATGACGTTGTCGTTCAGCGCGGCAAACAGGAACATGGCGATCCAGCACGCCGTCACTGAAGCGACGCGCCGGCTTGCGCGATAGAGCGCGAAGGTCGCCGCCACCGTCAGTGCGACATTTGCCAGTTTGAGCACCGCTACGGACGACATTGCCTGCGGCATCGCATGGACGACCAACCAGGCGGTGGTCAGATAAAGCGGTGGGTTGGCGTCGATGCCTGCGACGATTCCGGACCAGAGGCTGGGCAGGCTGCGGGCCTGAACCAGCGTCATCGTCAGGAGTTCGTCGAGCCACAGGGTTTCGGCCTGCGCCCGAAACGCGAAGATAGCGATCGCGCAACATGCGACCAGCGCACACGCCGCCTTGAGCGCTCGCGTCGCTTGGATTGCGCCGACCTCACTCATGGATGTCTGCGCCGGCAGTGCTGTGGATCGGTTCATGATGCGGATGCGCTCGGGCCTCCAATCCAAGGTCCGCCAATCCGGTAAAGAGCGCGTTAAGTGCGTGGTTGCATCAAAGCGCGCCGACCAGCGCAGGCCTCGCTGCGAGGGCAGATCAACGCCGCTAACGGCTTGCAATCTCATGCGAAAGTCATAGGCAGCGGCTTCAAGGGCTGCTTGAACTCACTGCCGTAACGCTGCATAACAGCCTGATTCCCGAATTTCCGGGATAAACAAAGACATAGGGAAGAAACTGGGTGCCAAATTTCATGAAGGCCGCGGCCGCATTGGCGGCCGTGCTGGCAAGTAGCCCGGCTGTCGCCGGTTGGGAGCCAACCAAGCCTGTTGAGATCGTGGTCGCGGCGGGCGCCGGTGGCGCCTCGGATCAAATGGCGCGGATGATGCAGGCTGCGATCCAGAAGAACAATCTGATGAAGCAGCCGATGGTGGTGTCGCTCAAGGGCGGCGCCTCCGGCGCGGAAGCCTTGATGTACATGAAGTCCAGCGAGGGCGATCCCAACAAGGTCTTGATCGCCTATTCGCTAATCTACATGCTGCCGCTGTCGGCGAAAATTCCGTTCAACTGGCGTGAGCTGACGCCGGTGTCGGTGGTCGCACTGGACCAGTTCGTGCTGTGGGACAACGCGTCCGGGCCGAACAGCGTAAAGGAATTCATCGAGGCAGCGAAGGCCGCAAGTTCGCCGTTCAAAATGGGCGGGACGGGGTCAAAGCGCGAGGATCACGTGCTCACCGTGTTCGTGGAACAGAAGACCGGCGCGAAATTCTCCTATCTGCCCTACAAGTCCGGCGGCGAGGCGGCGACGCAGCTGGTCGGCAATCACACCGATTCCAACGTCAACAATCCATCCGAAAATCTCGAGGTCTGGCGCGCCGGCCAGGTTCGCGCGCTCTGTGTGTTCGACAAGGAGCGGATTTCCTACACCACCAAGGTGACCGAGACGCAATCGTGGCACGACATCCCGACCTGCAAGGAGCAAGGTCTCGACGTCCAATATCTGATGCTGCGCGCCATGTTCCTGCCCGGCAAGGTGACGGCGGAACAGCAGGCGTTCTATGTCGATCTGTTCCGGAAGGTGACGCAAACGGCGGAATACAAGGATTACATGGAGAAGCAGGCGTTAAAGCCGATCTTCCTCACCGGCAAGGACATGCTGCAATTCCTCGAGGAAGACGACACGCTCAACAAGTCGCTGATGACGGAAGCCGGATTTGTTGCGAAGTGACCGTCCAGCCTGAAGGCATGTCCAATTCCGAAACCGAAATCGTCGTCGACGATCCGACCGCGCCCGAGGCCGATTCGCCTGCCGTGACCAGCAACCGCGTCGTCGACGTCGCCGCGTCGCTCTCGCTTCTGGCGCTGGCGGCAACACTCGGTTGGGATAACTGGCGCACCGGCATCGGCTGGGATTCGACGGGTCCGCAAGCGGGTTATTTTCCGTTCTATCTGGCGGTGATCCTGGGCCTCGCCAGCCTCTATGGGCTCGTCGCCGCTTTCCTGTCGCGCAAGGAGGAAGCCCGGACCTTCGTTACCCGCGCGCAAGCCCGCCGGGTCATGGCGGTGTTCGTGCCGACGCTGCTGTTCTGCGTG
>JBATYU010000096.1:0-4220 GCA_049674245.1 Bradyrhizobium sp.
CTCTTGATCGGCATGTTGGGTTGGCGCGGCGCCTATCTCACGCTCGGCGCGCTTGCGATGGTGCTGGGCGGCGGATTGGCGCTGCTGATCGAGAACGATCCAAGCCGGCGCGGCCTTGGTCCCGACGGCGATCCACCGCCATCGACCCTCGCGGCGGCACGGCCGGAGGGTGCCGCCGTGAACGAGGCCATACGGTCGATACGGTTCATCAGCCTCTACGCGGCCTGTTTGATCTGTTCGTTCGGGGTGTTCGTACCGTTCGTCCATCTCGTGCCGTTTGCGCGGGACCATGGCATCGCGCCATCCGCGGCAGTGTGGCTGCTTGGTGTGATTGGCATAGGCTCTACCGCCGGGCGCTTTTTTCTCGGCGGCCTCGCCGATCGCATGGGCCGTGAATTGTCGCTGCTGTTGATGTTCGTCGGCATGGCGCTGGCATTGGCGATGTGGGCGATCTCGACGACGGTCTGGCCGCTCGCCGCCTTTGCGCTGGTCTACGGCGTGTTCTATGGCGGCTGGGTCGCGGTGCTTCCGGCGGTGGTGATGGACTATTTCGGCGGCCGCAATGTCGCAGGCTTGATCGGCATCCTCTACACCAGCGTGGCGTTCGGCACGCTGATCGGCCCGAGCGCCGCGGGCTTCGCCTTCGACGTCGGCCACAGCTACACGCTGCCGATCCTGCTGAGCGCCGGCGCCAACATCGCGGCCGCCATCATCGTGACCGCGACCTCCAGCCTGGCGGGTCGGCAACGCGACCCTTCAGCGCTAGCGGTCCGATGATTTCGCCAGCCCTAGTTCGGCACCACCGTCTTGGGCGGCGGCGGAACGTTGGCGTTGACGGAGACGCCGCGCAGAAGATTAAAGGCCGCCGTCAGCGCCTTGTCGTCCTTCTCTTCGGGCGGCACGTAGGATTGCGAACCGGCCTGCTCGGCGCCTTCGGCCGAGAGATGGCCGCGCATCGATGCCTCGCCCTTGGTATCGGCGCGGCCCTTCAACTCATCGGGCACATCCTGCAGTATCTCGACATCGGGGGTAATGCCCCTGGCCTGGATCGAGTGTCCGGACGGCGTGAAATAGCGCGCCGTGGTCAGCGCCAGCGCGCCGTTGCCGGCACCGAGCGGGATGATGGTCTGCACGGAGCCCTTGCCGAATGAACGCGTCCCGATCAGGGTCGCGCGCTTGTGATCGTGCAGCGCACCGGCGACGATTTCAGAAGCCGACGCCGATCCGCCGTTGATCAGAACCACCAGCGGCTTGCCTTTGATCAGGTCGCCGCCATGCGCGCTGAAACGCTGGGTCTCCTCGGGATTGCGGCCCCGTGTCGAAACCACCTCGCCGCGCGCCATGAACGTGCTGGACACCGACACGGCCTGATCGAGCAGCCCGCCCGGATTGTTGCGCAGGTCGACGACGTAGCCCGCAAGCTTCTCCGGCGGAATCTCCTTCAGAATGTCGGCGATCGCCTTGTGCAAGCCATCTGCGGTCTGTTCGTTGAACGAGGTGATGCGGATATAGCCGATATCGCCGCCGTTGGTGTGATAGCGGACCGGACGCACGCGGATGATCTCGCGCGTGATCGAAACGTCGAACGGCGCGTCCTTGCCCTTGCGAATGATGGTGAGCTTGGTCTTGGTATCGACAGCGCCCTTCATCTTGTTGACGGCCTGCTCAAGCGAAAGCCCCTGCACCGCATCGCCGTCGATTTGGGCGATCAGGTCGCCCGACATGATGCCGGCCTTTGCCGCCGGGGTGTCGTCGATCGGGGAGACCACCTTCACGAGCCCGTCTTCCATGGTGACCTCGATGCCGAGGCCGCCGAATTCGCCTGACGTCGTCTCCTGCATCTCGCGCCAGGCCTTGTCGTTCATGTAGCGCGAATGGGGATCGAGCGAGGTCACCATGCCGTCGATCGCACCCTCGATCAGCTTGGTATCGTCAGGCTTCTCGACATAGTCGGCCCTGACGCGCTCGAATACTTCGCCAAACAGATTGAGCTGCGAGTAAATATCCGCAGCGCTCGCTGCAGCCCTGGCGGCCGCGACCAGATGCCCGCCTTGGGGACCCGTCACGAGAAGCGTGAGGCACGTTCCAGCGAGCGCGCCACAGAGAAACAGGAAATTCTTCCGCATTGCGGTGCCTTCTCGCTTTAAGTTGGGCCCACTATGGGCCGGATCGTTCTCAATTGGGCCCATTATGGGCCGGACAACGCAAACGCGGAAATCACAATAGCTTTCGGGTTTCTTCAAGGCCGACTTCAAGACCAACCTGCCAGGTCGACGGTTGCGTGCCAAAACCGCGTTTGGCGCGGGTGCCGAGCCAATAGCCGAACTGCGGCGGAACATGACGGAACGGCCCCTCGATGCCCAATTTCAAGGCAGCGTCCATCGGCCAGTTCGGGTTGTTGAGGATCTCTCGCCCAACCGCGATCAAATCGGCCTGCCCGTTCCGCAAGATTTGTTCGGCCTGGTCGCCGTGGATGATCAGGCCGACCGCCATGGTCATGATATCGGCGTGGCGGCGAACATATTCCGACAATGGCACCTGATAGCTGTATTTGATCTCCTTAGGCAGGATCGGCGCCTGTTCGGTAATGCCGCCGGACGAGCAGTCGATCACGTCGACGCCCTTCGTTTTGAGGATCTTTGCGAGCCGCGCGCTCTGCTCTACGCCCCAACCAGCACTGTCTTCCACCGAGAGCCGCACGAACAACGGTTTTTTCTCAGGCCACTGCGCGCGCACCGCCTCTGTGATCTCGATGACGAAACGCATCCGGTTGATCTCGGAGCCGCCATATTCATCGTTGCGCTGATTGGATCGCTCGGACAGGAACTCGTGCACGAGATAGCCGTGCGCGCCGTGCAGCTCCAGCACGTCAAAGCCGGCTTGCTGCGCCCGTCGCGCTGCGCGGCCCCAGGCCTGCACCAGGTCCTTCACCTCGGCCCGCTCCAATGCCTTCGGCACCGGCCATCGCTCGCTATGGGCAATCGCACTCGGCGCGACCGGCGTCCAGGCATCCCAGTCCTCGATCTCGGGCGATCGCGGCAAGGGACCGTCGCCTTCCCATGGACGCCTGGCGCGCGCCTTGCGGCCGGAATGGCCGAGCTGAATGCCGGCGACAGAATTCTGCTGCTTGATGAACTTCACGATCCGCTGCAGCGGCTCGACAAAGGCGTCGTCCCAGATGCCGAGATCGCCGACCGTGCCGCAGCCACGCCTCTCGACCTTGGTCGATTCAACGATGACGAGGCCCGCGCCGCCGGCGGCGAATTTTCCCGCATTCATCAGATGCCAGTCGGTCGGAGACCCCTTCACCGCGGAATATTGATGCATCGGCGGCACCACGATGCGGTTGCGCAGCGCGACGTCCCTGATCTGCAACGGCGAAAACAGCAAGGTCCCGGACATAATATTCCTTTGGCGATTAGCTCGCGAGGCGGTCTTGTCTGGACGGCGACGATATACGCGCTCCGCAGCATCAGCAAAAGCCGGAATCACCCGGGGATTCATGTCCATTTCGTAATCGGCGCATTTCGCAGCTTCGCCATCCCGCGGCGCGAGGCGCCCGAGTTGTGCTTGAATCTTTCGCCCCGAATTTAAGAGGGCGCAGGGAAAGCCGGGTGCCCGCCGCACCCATAGCCTCGCGTGCAAAGTAAAAAAGCACACGAGCGTAGTCACTACAGGTTCGCCGAAACAATCCGACCTTCCCTGCGCAATGGTTTTAACGGCTTATCCCGCGCACTCCCCGGCGACGAATTCGTCTTGTCACCGTCGCCGGCGGATTAAGGTTTTGCCAGCCCGGTCGGGCTTTGCGCACCTCCGCCGACTTGACACCAGCAACGGGTGCCAGGACCACACGGTTTTGCCGTCCGCTAGCTGCGCCGCTCGTCCTGCGCGATCCCGATCGCTCACGGGCCGAAGCCCGCCCTGCCTTCACCCCTGCTCGCCCGATGCTGTCGCGTCCACCGCAATCCCTGCCCCACGTAGCTGACGATCATGATACGCCCCTCTTAAGGGCGGGGACCGCGGGAGTTATAGTTTTGATTTGCCCGACGGGATGAGCAAGACGATTTCGCTTCGAGAGAGAAAAATAACTCGACAACGGAAGCGCCACTCGACCGGGTGATTTTCCCGTCGGGCATAACGCGGAGACACAAGAGCAGATGCTCTCTCGTATCAAGACCTGGGCGCAAACCCTCAAGCGGGACAGCCACGCCGTGTATCTC
>JBATYU010000097.1:0-33740 GCA_049674245.1 Bradyrhizobium sp.
GGTTAGGGGCCCGCTGGCGCGACACCGTGGTGGTGGTGGCGACCGAGTTCGGCCGCACCGTGCGCATCAACGGCACCGACGGCACCGATCACGGCACCGGCACCATCGCGCTATTGGCCGGCGGCGCGGTGAAGGGCGGGCGGGTGATTGCGGACTGGCCGTCGCTGAAACCGGCGAGCCTCTATCAGGGCCGCGATCTGTTGCCGACCACCGATCTGCGCGCGGTCATCAAGGGCGTGCTGCGCGACCAGTTCGGGCTCGCCGAGCACGTGCTCGCGGAATCCGTTTTTCCCGACAGCGCGGCGGCCAAGCCGATGCAGGGATTGGTGGGGTGACTTTCTTTTTTTACCTCTCCCCGCTCCAACAACGTCGTCATGCCCGGCCTTGTGCCGGGCATCCACGTCCTTGGAGTGTGAAGAAAGCGAGGGGTGGATGGCCGGGACAAGCCCGGCCATGACGGAATGCACGAGCAAGAACGGGGAGAGGGAGACGAGAGAGGGCCTTCACTACTTCGTAATCCGATCGATCTCCGCAAGCTCCTCCGCGCTTAAGCTCCAGCCGATCGCCTTGACGTTCTGCTCGACCTGCTCGACGCGGGTGGCGCCGGCGATCACGCTTGCGACCTGCGGCCGCGATGCGAGCCACGAGAACGCCAGCTCCAGCATGGCGTGGCCGCGCGCTTGCGCAAATGCCGTCAGCTGCTCGACGATATCTTCGTTGCGCGGCGTGACATAGCGATCGCGCAAGCCCGGCGCCTTGGCAAAGCGCGTGTCGTCGGGCGCCGCAGTGCCGCGCTTGTACTTGCCGGTCAAGAGCCCGCTCGCTAAGGGAAAGAACGGCAACAGGCCGAGCCGGTATTCCTGCGCGACCGGCAACAGCTCCTTCTCGATGCCGCGCACCACCAGGCTGTATTCGTCCTGGCACGAGACGAAACGATTGACGTTCATCGCGCGCGCGACATGTTCGGCCTCCGCTATGCGCCAGGCCGGGAAATTCGAATTGCCGATGTAACGCACCTTGCCTTGCCGGACCAGATCGTCCAGCGCCCGCAACGTCTCCTCGATCGGGGTGAGCGGATCGTAGTCGTGCTGCTGATAGAGATCGATGTAATCGGTCTTCAGCCGCGTCAGGCTCGCTTCGACCGCGGACATGATGTAGCGCCGCGAGGCGCCCTGCTTGGTGCCGTCGGCCGCCATCGGCTTGGAATATTTCGTCGCCAGCACGATGTCCTTGCGCCGGCCGCCGAGCACCGCGCCCAGCACCGTCTCCGAACCGCCAAGCCCTGCATAGATGTCGGCGGTGTCGAACAGCGTGATCCCGAGGTCGATCGCCTTGTGGATCACCTTGCGCGAGGTCTCGAGATCGCAGCGCTGGCCGAAATTGTTGCAGCCGAGGCCGACGGCGGAAACGCGCAGGCCGGAGCCGCCGAGATTGCGAATTTGCATGGAGGGGTCCCGAACGGAGAAGGCAGGAGGGATGGAAGGGCATTTTGGCTTGCACGCCCCAACGCTGCAAGCCCGCAAGGTGCGATCCTACCATGTGGTGCTAGTGCCGCCCGGCGAGAGCCCCGGCGGGGGCAGATGCGGCCGACGTGCCTACAAAAAAGTGCGGCCCCGGTCAGACGCGGCGACTGACGGGGACCGCTGGGCGCTTGATCTGTGACGGGGGGCCTGATCAGACGCAGCTGCAGGCTACCCCCGCAGTATTACGTGGTGGTGACAGAAAAGTTATCCACAGGCAGGTGGCGGCGGGGCCTGCCTTGCGCGCGCCTTGCGAACAGGCCTTCAGACCAGCTTGCGATAAACGACAAATCCGGAGCGCTCCGCGACCTTGTCGTAAAGCTGCATCGCCGTGTGATTGCTTTCATGGGTCTGCCAATACACACGCGGACAACCGGCGCGCCGTGCCTGCTTGCAGACGCCATCGATCAGTGCCCGGCCGACGCCTTTGCCGCGCGCGGCCTTGTCGGTGAACAGATCCTGCAGGTAGCAGGCAGGCCCGATCGCCGTGGTGCTGCGGTGGAAGAGATAGTGCGTAAGCCCGAGCAGCTCGCCGCCGCGCTCGGCGACCAGCGCATGTACCGGCTCATACGCATCGAAGAAGCGCGCCCATGTCATTCGCGTAATGTCAGGGGAAAGCGCCGTCGTCCCCGACCTGCCATAGAACGCGTTGTATCCGTCCCACAGCGGAAGCCATTGGTCGTAGTCGTGAGGCGTGACGAAACGGATGGATAGTTCGCTGGACATGCGTGGTCTGATCAAGAAAGAGAGGAACGTTGCGCGCGCGGGCGCGTCGGGCGATGCCGCTGTATTAGGGTCACCGCGCGCGACGATCAATTGCTTTCTGTCGAAATGGGAGGCCCTGCTATTCGGCGGCCCGCAAATGCCGGGCAAGCTTGCGATCTCCGACGTCGCGCAGCGAGCGGCGATAGTCGGCGCTGGAAGGGTCGTCGGTACGGCGGACGAGATCGGTGACCGGCGTGTAGCTCAGCATTCGTCCGCCGTCCGGCAGGGCGGTGCAACCGAAGCGCAGCACCCTTCCATCGCTGAGATTGATATTGATCGGCTTCGAATCGCCCGACCGCATCATCGCCGTGCGCCGCGCGATGAAGGCATTCAATTCTTCTTCCGGCAGTTCGTAGGCCCGGGTATCGCGGCCGTGATACATCAGTGCGATGAACGGCGGTTTGGAGTCGGCCTGCGCGTCCGGCAGCGAGAAATAATCGCGGAAGGCGCGGTTGATGAATTCCGCGCGGGTGTCGGCGTCGAGCAGCACGATGCCGATGTCGACCTCGTCCAGTGCGGCCGACAGGCGCGCGGCGGTCAAGTGGTGCTTGCGCTCCCAGGCCAGCGTATCCATCAATCTTTGCCGCAGCAGCCCGGTGATGCCTGCGGTACCGGCCGCGGTCATCGACAGCATCGCCAAGTGAACCAGATCCGCGGTGTCGTAACCCGGCGTTGCGCGGTGATTAAGGAAGAACAATGTGGAGCCGATCACCGCAATGACGGCGCTGGTCAAGCCCGAGGCAAAGCCCGAGAGCGAGCCTGCGTAAGCCACGACGCAGACGAACAGCGGTGCGGGATTGGGAACGGCAATGAGATAACGATCGGCGAAGATGGCGATCAGAGCCGCCGCTGCCGTCAGGGCGGGACCGGAGATCGCGCGCCAGTCGAATCGCATGCTGCCATCCTCTCGACGAGGATAAAGCGAGCTCGCTGCAAGATGGTTGCGTCAGGGGCGGCCTTTCTCGCTCGATCCTTAAGGAGCCGTTGATCGGATAGGCAGAGCTTTCCGAAGTTTACAATCAAATGAGAGTTTCAAATCGCGTCAAACCGCGCAAAGCCGGTACGCCGCCGCCGCTGCCAGCGGAGGCTGGTGTGGTGAAGCGTTCGCAAGCGGCCGCAATGCGCCTCCGCCGCGCGTTCCCGTAGCGATCAGGAACGACACTGCCAGCAAGATCGCCACCGTCAGCGCAACGGCAACCAGCACGGTGGATTTGACGTGCGTTGCCTTGTTCTCGCGAGTGTTCATGACGAATGATTTTATCGTTGATCTGTCCGCGGCATGACCGCGCGTTGTCGCGAAAAACTGCGAAGCCCTGAAATTTCGCGTTTGGCTGGATTTGCCTGGTGTCCCGAATCCGAAGTTCGCAACGAAGAGAACTTCTGAACCACCGCACTAGGCCGGAATCGGCATCGCCATGCTGGCCCTGATCGAAAGCACCGCAAGGGCGACGATCAGGCACAGCGACAGCGAACCAATCGCAAGCGCTGCCGCGACGGCGTCGGTCAATGCGGACGAGGCGGTGGGGGCGCTGTGGCCGTTAAAGCCAGCCGCGCCGGACGGCCGTATCATGATCTGGATCCTCTCAAGGCGCGGGCGAATCACCTGCGTCATCGGAAGAATCTCGCAACGCTCGCGGGCAACATTGGGGCGGCTGCCGCTTCAAAAAATGGCAGAAACGCGGCAAAGCCCAGCGTTATGCCCGCTATTCCCTTGGTTTTCCCTGGGCTTTCCCTTGGCGATTAAGCCCCGGCGGCGACGCTCGCTGGATCCTCGACGTCGGCGGGCTGCCGGTCCATCGAGACGAATCCCGGGGTCCGCTCGACGCGCCGCAGCCACGCGCGGATCGCGGGAAATGTCGCAAGGTCGTAGTCGCAGCGGTCGGCGACATGGGTATAGCCGTAGAGCGCGATATCGGCGACCGTGAGTTGACCCGCAGCGAAATATTGATGGGTCTTGAGGTGATTTTCCATCACCTGCAGCGCCGCATAGCCGCGCTCCATCCAGTCTTCCAGCGCGTGGGTCTGCAGGTCACGCCCGCCCCTGACCAGCGACAGCCAGAAATAAGCCGCGCCGATATTCGGCTCGAGCGCGTGCTGTTCGAAGAACATCCACTGCAACGCCTCGGCGCGCTCGACCCGCGTGTCCGGCGCCAGCGGCGTGCCGCCGGCCACATACCAGAGGATGGCGTTGGATTCGGCGAGATAGCGTCCATCCTCGACTTCGAGCAGCGGCACCTGGCCGCTGGGATTCTTCGCAAGGAACTCCGGCGTACGGCTCTCGCCGCGCAGGATGTCGATCTCGATTGCGCGATAGGGCGCATTCAACAGCGCCAGCGCAAGGCGGACCTTGTAGCTGTTGCCGGAGCGTTGCATCGAGTAGAGCTTGTACATCGGAACATTTCGATCGGTGGGAATTCCGCTTGCCGGCGTGTCGCGCCGCAACCGGCGCTAAACTGATGCCGATGGGGCCCCGCCGCAAGGTCCGCTGATTAGAAAAAATCGAAAACTTCTCCCGCACTGCAACCGCAGAAGATCCTTGTAACGCGAGAACACACCGGATCACGCTTTGCGCGACGCTCGCGGCAACGAGAACAGAATTTTCCTTATCGGGCAGCGCACGCCGCAAGATGCGGACGTTGAGTTCCGGCCGCGCGCCCCAACGCAGCGCTTACCGATATGAGTCATTGTGGCCGCGGACCTTTTCCGAATGTCGCGCAAACGGGCGGCGGCCTTTGACGTTCCCTAAAGTTTACCACCTATGCGGCGAAGCTTCTTGCGATGCAGCGTCGTGCGCTTTAGGGTGCGTCATTCCTCGAAATAGAGTCGTGAATTTCCGAGTTCACGACGTTTGCCGGGAGAACATGATGCCCTTCCTGTCCGCTGCGCTCGACCGTGTAAAGCCGTCCGCGACGATCGCGGTCACGGACAAAGCGCGCGTTTTGAAGGCGGCCGGCCGCGACATCATCGGCCTCGGCGCCGGCGAGCCCGATTTCGATACGCCGGCCAACATCAAGCTGGCAGCGATTCATGCGATCGAGGCCGGCAAGACCAAGTACACCGCGGTGGACGGGATTCCCGAGCTGAAGGAGGCGATCATCGCCAAGTTTCGGCGCGAGAACGATCTCAGCTACAAGCCGAACCAGGTGATCGTCGGCACCGGCGGCAAGCAGGTGCTGTACAACGCGCTGATGGCCACCATCAATCCGGGCGACGAGGTCATTATCCCGGCGCCCTATTGGGTGAGCTATCCGGAGATGGTCGCGCTCGCCGGCGGCGAGCCGGTGGCGGTGGTATGCACGGCCGAGCATGGTTTTAAGCTGCAGCCGGATGAACTCGAAAAAGCGATCACGCCAAAGACAAAATGGATCATTCTCAACTCGCCGTCGAACCCGACCGGCACCGCCTATACCCGAGCCGACTTGAAGGCGATCACCGACGTCTTGGTGAAGCACCCGCAGGTCTGGGTGATGACCGACGACATGTACGAACATCTCGTCTATGACGACTTCGTGTTCGCGACCCCGGCACAGGTCGAACCAAAGCTGTTCGATCGCACGCTGACGGTGAACGGTGTGTCGAAGGCCTATTGCATGACGGGCTGGCGCATCGGTTATGGCGGGGGACCTGCCGAGCTGATCAAGGCGATGGCGACGATCCAGTCGCAGTCGACCTCGAACCCGTCGTCGATCTCGCAATGGGCGTCGGTCGAAGCGCTCACCGGTCCGCAGGACTTCATCCCCGTCAACAACAAGATATTCAAGGAGCGCCGCGACCTCGTGGTGTCGATGCTCAATCAGGCCAAGGGCATCGATTGTCCGCGGCCGCAAGGAGCGTTCTACGTCTACCCGTCCTGCGCCGGCACCATCGGCAAGACCGCGCCGTCGGGCAAGGCGATCGGCAACGATGAGGACTTCGTCACGGAGCTGCTCGAGGCCGAAGGCGTCGCGGTGGTGCAGGGTTCGGCATTCGGGCTCGGTCCGGCGTTCCGGATTTCCTATGCGGCCAAGACGTCCGATCTCGAAGACGCCTGCAAGCGCATTCAGCGCTTTTGCGGCAATTTGAGATAGAGCGTTTTCCAGCGAAGCCTGTCCCACACTTGGATTGCGGATGGAATCCGGTTCGCGTTAAGAAGACGCGTCAGAAAAAAGGCGTATCAAATCACATCATCCGCCGAACTCTTGCTAGTTTGACGGCAACTTTTCGGGAAGCGCCTTGTTTTAAACACGGCGCTTGCTTCCTGTCGCTTCCGCAAAATTCAAAAAATTGTGCGGAGATCAGAGCCATGCGACGTTCGACACTCACTATCGCCATCGTTGCGGCCATTGCGCCGATCGCGAGCGCCAGTGCGCTGCCGCCGGTTCGCGCCGGCGTTTTGCAATGCCGGGGCGGCCAGAATGTCGGCTTTGTCGTCGGTTCGGTCACGAGCCTCGAGTGCGTATTCCAGGGTCAGGGCCGCCGTCCCGAAGCCTATGTCGCGACCGTGCGCCGGTATGGCGTCGACCTCGGCGTCACCGAGCAGACCCGATTCGAATGGGCCGTCAACGCGCCGACCACGAGGCTCGGACGCGGTGACCTTGCCGGCACCTACGGCGGCGTCGGCGCCAATGCGTCGATCGGGGTGGGAGGCGGCGGCAATTTCCTGGTCGGCGGTCCGTCCAATGCCTATGCGCTGCAGCCGATCAGCGTCCAAGGCCAGACCGGATTGAATGTCGCGGCCGGCGTTGCCGGCATCGAGCTCGAGCCGGTCGGGATCGCGCAGGGCGGGCAACGCTGGCACCATCCGAGGCATCGCCGTCACGGCTGACGGATAGCGACAACCGGACGCAACGGGCCCGCGCAAGCGGGCCCGTTTTATTTGGCACGGTGCAGGATGTTATGGCATAGAAAAGCAAGCGCCGGAGCACGGCGCCGATCGCCTCTTTGCCCGCATCACAGCTTTTTTTGGAGATTTATTTCAATGCGCCGCTTATTCATGCTTGCCGGGGCCGCCGCCGCCATGCTGGTCGCGTCGTTCGCCGGCGCCTCTGCGCAGCAGCCGCTGGTGCAGGTCGGTGTTCTCGAATGCCGGGGCGGGGCGAGCATCGGCTTCATCATCGGCTCGGTGACCAATCTCGGTTGCGTGCTGCGCGTCGACGGCTTGCCGGAGGACCGCTATATCGCAACCATCCGGAAAGTGGGCGTCGATCTCGGCATCACCCAGGAGACCGCGCTCGCTTGGGGCGTGTATGCGCCAGTCGCGCGGCTCGGGCCTGGCGATCTCTCCGGCAATTACGCCGGCGCGCAAGGCAGCGCGTCGGTCGGCGTCGGCGGCGGCGGCAACGTTCTGGTCGGCGGCTCGGCGAATTCGATCTCGCTACAGCCGCTCAGCCTGCAGGGCCAGGTCGGCCTCAACCTCGCGGCCGGTCTGGAGAGCCTGGAACTGCGGCCGGGACGATAGCTTCCCGCTTTCTCTCTTCGTCCAAGTGCTGCGGAAAGGCTAAGACACCCGCGATCGACTCGCAGCCCGCGTCGTTTTTCCCGCTTGCCAAATCGTGACGGGAGGAGGAGCATCGACATTTGCCGACCCAATCAAGGGCCGAGCTCCAAAACAGGAGGCGGCGAATGGGACAAGACGTCAGAAGTCCCCGCGGTCCACGGTGCATCGCGCTGGTGGGCCCTTTCCAAAGCGGTAAAACCACACTTCTCGAAGCGATATTGGCCCGCACGGGCGCGATCCCGCGCGTCGGCAGCGTCGATGCCGGCACTTCGGTCGGCGACGCCAGCGCAGAGGCCCGCCACCACAAGATGAGCGTCGGCCTTACCGCCGCCACGACGAGTTTCATGGGCGACAGCTACACCTTTATCGATTGTCCCGGCTCGGTGGAATTCGCGCACGACATGCGTGCCGCGATCCCCGCAGTCGATGCCGCGGTGGTGGTCTGCGAAGCCGACGAGAAAAAGCTGCCGCAGCTTCAGATCATCCTGCGTGAACTGGAAGATCTCGGCATCCCGCGATTTCTGTTCCTCAACAAGATCGACCGCGCCAACAAGCGCATCCGCGAGACGCTTGCGACGTTGCAGCCGGCGTCGCGCGTGCCCTTGGTGCTGCGGCAGATTCCGATCTGGAAGGACGAGCTGATCGAAGGCTTCGTCGATCTCGCGCTGGAGCGCGCCTTCGTCTATCGCGAACACAAGGCGTCCGAGGTCGTAGCTCTGGAAGGCGGCGATCTCGACCGCGAGAAGGAAGCGCGGTTTTCGATGCTGGAGAAGCTCGCCGACCACGACGACGCGCTGATGGAGCAGCTGCTCGAGGATATCCAGCCGCCGCGCGACGCGGTGTTCGACGATCTCGCCCGCGAACTGCGGGACGGGCTGATCTGTCCGGTGCTGCTCGGCTCGGCGAGCCGCGAGAACGGCGTGCTGCGGCTGATGAAGGCGCTGCGGCACGAGGCGCCCGATGTCACGGAGACCGCCAAGCGTCTCGGCGCGTCCTCCCCTAAGGATGCGCTCGCCTATGTGTTCAAGACCATGCATCTGCAGCATGGCGGCAAGCTGTCGCTGGCGCGGCTGCTCGCCGGGCATCTCGATGACGGCGCGACGCTGCAAGCTTCCTCCGGCGGGACCGGGCGGGTCTCCGGCATCCTCGCCGTCAACGGCGCCTACGATACCAAGCGCGCCGCGGCGGAAGCGGGCGACACCATCGCGCTCGGCAAGCTCGACGCGGTCAAGACCGGCGACACGCTCTCGAGCGGCAAGAGCGCGCCTTCCGCACTGGCAAGGGTCGAGCCGGTCCCGCCGGTGCTGGCGATTTCGGTCGCGGCAGCCGATCGCAAGGATGACGTGAAACTCGGCCAGGCGCTGTTGCGGCTCAACGAGGAAGATCCGTCGCTGACAATGATCCAGAACCAGCGCACCCACGACATCGTATTGTGGGGGCAGGGCGAGATGCATCTGCGGGTCGCGCTGGAGCGCTTACGCGATCGCTTCGGCGTCAACGTCAAATCGCATCCGCCGGCGATCGGCTATCAGGAGACCATCCGCAAGCAGATCAGCCAGCGCGGCCGGCACAAGAAGCAATCCGGCGGCCACGGCCAATTCGGCGACGTTGTGCTGGAGATCAAGCCGTTGCCACGCGGCGAGGGCTTCAAGTTCAGCGAAAAGGTGGTCGGCGGCGCGGTGCCGCGCAACTATATCGGCGCGGTCGAGGAGGGCGTGGTCGACGGCCTTGCGCGCGGCCCGCTTGGCTTCCCGGTCATCGACGTCCAGGTGACGTTGACCGACGGCTCCTATCACAGCGTCGATTCCTCCGATCTTGCCTTCCGCACCGCGGCGCGGATCGGCGTCAGCGAGGGGCTGCCGCAATGTCAGCCGGTGCTGCTGGAACCGATCCATGTCGTCGAGATCGTCTGTCCGACCGAGGCCACCGCGAAGATCAACGCTATCCTGTCGGCACGGCGCGGCCAGATTCTCGGCTTCGACACTCGCGAGGGCTGGAGCGGATGGGATTGCGTCCGCGCCATGATGCCGGAATCGGAGATCGGAGAGTTGATCGTGGAGCTGCGGTCGGCCACCGCCGGCGCCGGCAGTTTCACCCGCCAGTTCGACCGCATGGCCGAAGTCACGGGACGAGCCGCCGATCAGATCATCGCCGCGCATCGCGACGCGGCGTGATCAGCCCGCGAGTTTTCGCGCGGCCTTTCGCAGGTCGGCATTGATGCGCGTTTGCCATCCGCTGCCGGTCTTGCGATAGGCCGCGAGAATGTCGTGGTCGAGACGAAGCTTCACCGCTTCCTTCGGATTTTCCAGCGGTGGTCGGCCGCGTTTGATGATCCTGTTGCCGTGGCGAATTTCCGCACGGTCCAGCATCTGCTTCGTTAGCTCGGGAGCTTCTTCGTATTCGACCTTTGTGATGCGGTGAGCATCAACCTTGGCCAAATCGCTTTTGATAGTTCGCCTTCTCGCGGTCATTGCACTTCCTCATCGAGATAATATGCCGCGCTTCGTTACGCGGCGTCCAAACCACCATCACCATTCGATCAGCAAGAAATCCGACAGTCTGATAGCGCGCCTCGCCATAGTCCCGCCGCGTGTCCTGCACCGTTATCGTCGGACCGGCAAAAACCATCGCTGCATCGACAAAGTCCAGACCCCCTCTCGCTGAGAGCAGCCTGGCGCTTCGCCGGATCAAATGTGATCTTCACATCATTAAATGTACCCCCATTTAATGCCTGACGTCAACTCACGCGCTTGATATATCATGTATTCAAACTGATGCTTGAAACCGGTATTCATATGGTGTAAGAATACTTCGGCCGGGGATGAGAAAGACGACGTCCATGATCACCGCCAATCAACTGAGGGCCGCGCGCGCGCTGCTGAATATCGATCAGCGGCAAACCGCCGATCTGGCGGACCTTTCGGTTCCGACCATTCAGCGCATGGAAGCCAGCGACGGCGTCATCCGGGCCAACGTCGATTCGCTCATGAAGCTGGTGTCCGCGCTCGAGAGCGCCGGGATCGAACTGATCAATCCGGGAGTCCCGAGCACGTCCGGGGGCCGCGGCGTCCGACTGCGGGAGCATGTGGCTAACCCGAAGACCAAGACGACTCGGCAGCCCAAGCAGTCTTCCTCGCGCGCCATGGAGCGGACTCGTTGAAAACCTTGCCGCGCCTGCGTTGAGCCGGTGCGTGGCTCAGCAGATCAGTGTTTTGATTGAAGCACGATGACCACGCCTGTCGGTTCGGGTTCATGCGGTTTCAGATTGGTGAGTGTCGCATCGCTCCAATCGGCAAGGCTTACAACTTCACCGGTTTGAGCTTCCATCTCGGACACTCCGGTAGGCTCCAGGACCTTGAGACCGCTGTCATCGAGAAAGAAGGTATGGTCCCCAAACAGGTTGTTCAATTGAGTAACCGCGGGATGATCATCGGGAAGGACCTCGGCATTGAATTGACTCAAGGTTTGTTTTAGCTGCGTCGAACTTAGCTTCATGGCGAGCTCCTTTTTTGATTTTCAGCCCCTATGGATGTGCGTCTGTTTCGGACGCGGTAGCTGCCGGAACGGTCCCGTGGCCTAAGCGGCGATGACGAGCCTCTCGAAACGATTGGCGTGAGCATGATGATGGAGCGCTTCCGCCACTTCATGCGCAAATCGTTCCTTTGCAAGGTGATGCCAGTCAACTTCCTCCATAGCGCTCCGGATAGCGCCAGGACTCATCGTGGATCGTCCCGGACGGTCCGTGCCTTGTTCACGCGTTGGCGGGTTGTCATGCTCGAGAATCCGCTCAACAATGAGATTGACGTGCACTCTGTTGCCTCTGTTACGCAAGTAAAGAGCTCTTTGACCGTCGCGGCGAGCCTCATCGGGGCTGCCGTCAGCTTTCGTCCCACACCATCATAACGCGGAAGCAGCCACCCGGTTTCCTGGCGCCAAACCGCCAAGGGGCAGTTCGCAAGCATTGGTCAATCGACCGGCAACTGATCAATTGCGCGCCAACCGCGCCCCAGGCCCGCACGCGAATGAAGCGCGGTCAAAATTCACTGGAACTGAGCGTTCTCGAAATTCGTTGAGCGAAGCAAGAAGGAACGGCAGCGGCGCCGCGCTGTTCCGGTTCCATCCGCACTCCTTGAGAAACGGAAACGAAAGGGTCGCTGCCATGGAAATCAGCAACTTCAAGGACATGTACCTTGCAGAATTGCAGGAACTGGTAAGCATGGAAGCGCAACTCGCTGATGCGTTGCTGCGCATGGCGGGAGCCGCCTCGCATCCGGTATTGAAGCGCGTATTCATTCATCATCGCGCCGAAACAGAGATCCAAATGGATCGGTTGATGACGATCCTCTTGAAACATGGCGCCAGCCCGCGGGTGCATACCGACCAGGCCATGAAAGCGCTTGTCACCGAAACCAGGAAAATGATTGCGATGCTGAAGGTCGACGACCTTCGCGACGCCGGCCTTATCGCGTCGGCGCAAAAGATCGAACATTACGAGATCGCGGCCTACGGCACCGCGGCGGCGCTTGCCGGCCAGTTGGAGCTGCGCGACGAGCAGAAAATGCTGCACATGAGTCTGGAGGAGGAGAGGCAGGTCGATACCTTGTTGACCCATCTCGCCAAGCGCGAAGTCAATCGACAGGCGGTGGCGGCCTGATCGCAAACAAGCCCGATCGCAAACAAAAAAACATCTTGGAGGAATCGATGAGCAGAATTGTCCTGGTAGCACTTTCCGTGCTGGTGCTTGGATATTCCGATGCACCGGCGCAAACAGGCACGCCGCAGGAGCGGCAAGCCTGCTCGCGCGATGCATCGCGGCTCTGCCGCAAGCAAATGGGTGAGGGCGACAGCGCGGTTCAGCAATGTCTCCAGCAGCACCGCGACCGGCTTGGCCGCGCCTGCCGCAAGGCATTTGAAGAGCACGGAATGTAGTGCGCAGCGTCGCGCCTTGAGGCGCGACAACGAGCCTAACGTCGAAGCGATTTTCAGCTCGCGCTCGCGTCCGCGTCCGCGTCCACCCGTTCCAGCAGCGCCAGAAGACCTTGCAGCATCGCGGTCGGCGTAGGGGGGCAACCTGATATGTGGAGGTCGACCGGGATCACCTCGGAGACGCCTCCCACCACCGCGTAGCTGCCGGCGAAGCAGCCGCCATCGCGCGCGCAATCCCCGATCGCGACCACCCATTTGGGATTAGGGGTCGCCTGATAAGTGCGCTCCAGCGCTTCGCGCATGTTCTTGGTCACGGGACCGGTCACCATCAAGACATCGGCATGGCGCGGCGAGGCGACGAACCGCAGGCCGAAGCGCTCGACGTCGTAATAGGCGTTGTTGAGCGCGTGGATTTCGAGCTCGCATCCATTGCAGGAGCCGGCGTCGACTTCGCGGATCGACAGGCTGCGGCCGAGCCGCCGTCGCGCCGCGTCCCCGACGGCTGTTGCGAGTTCGCTCACCGCGGCGTCGTCCGGCGACGGCGCGGCTTCCGTCAACGGCCGGCGGAACAGGCTTTGAAAAAGCAGCTTGCGCATCTTGTGTCCTCAGACGTCATTGCGACCTGTTGGCTCGCGCAATGACGGTTTCTCATTCATGCTCTAGAGATCGTGACCCGAATAGGAACAGTTGAACGACTTGTTACAGAGCGGAAAATCCGCGACGATATTGTCCTCAATGACGGCCTCGAGCAGCGGCCATTGAAACCAGGAGGGGTCGCGCAGGTGGCACCGTTCGATCCGGCCACCGCGCAGGCGGAGCCAGACCAGAACGTCGCCGCGAAATCCCTCGACGATCGCCATGCCTTCGCGCGCCTCTGACCTTTGCGCCACGTCTGCGAGCAATTCGCCCGCGGGAAGCCGGTCCAGGATCTGGTCGATCAGCGAAAGACTTTGCTCGACTTCACGCACCCTGATCCAGACGCGCGCGTTGACATCGCCTTCGTTCAGCACCGGCACCTCAAAGCGCAGATTGTCATACGGCGGGTAGGCAAGGGCCCTTCGCGCGTCGAAGCCGCGGCCGGACGCGCGGCCGACATAGCCGCCGGCGGCATATTGGTTGGCCAATGCGGGTTTGAGCACGCCAGTACTGACGGTACGATCCTGTAGCGAAGCGGTGTTGTCGTATAATTCGACCAGGGCGGGAAAGCGCAGGCGGATGTTGTCCAGCGCCGCGTGGATGGCCTCTCGCCCCCTATCGTCGAGGTCGCGGGTCACGCCACCGGGTACGATGATATCCCGCATCAGGCGATGACCGAGGGCGGCATGGGATGCGCGCAGCACGCTCTCGCGCAACACGCTGCAATGCGCGTGCATCAAGGTGAAGGCGGCGTCGTTGCAGATGGCGCCGATGTCGCCAAGATGGTTGGCAAGCCGCTCGAGCTCGGCCAGCAGCGCACGCAGCCAGACCGCGCGATCAGGGACGGCAAGTTCGAGCGCAGCCTCGGCGGCCTTCGAAAACGCATAGGCGTAGGCGACGGTGCTGTCGCCCGACACCCGCGTGGCGAGTTGAACGGCCCGTTCAAGATCGGCGCCGGCCATGAGCCCCTCGACGCCCTTGTGAGTGTATCCCAGCCGCTGTTCCAGCCGGACTACGGTCTCGCCGCTGGCGGAAAAACGGAAATGACCGGGTTCGATGATGCCGGCATGCACCGGCCCGACCGCAATCTGGTGCACGCCCTCGCCCTCGACAGGAAGGAAGCGATAGGGCGCCGGACTTTCCGGCGCGTCGATGCGCTTGCCCAGCGGGAAGCGCACGCCCCATTTGTTGTGATCAAGCCAGGGGCGGTTATCGGTCAAGCCCTGCGCCGAAAGCCCGAATAGATCGTTCACCGTTCGCTCCAATCGCAGCGCCGGCGGGTGAAGCGCGCCGATCGAGGCATAGGTGTGATCGGGGCAATCCAGGCTGACAGTCGCGATTTCTGCTGTGGCTTCATCGATGACCGCCATGTGCACCGTTGCGGGTTCTCCCCAAAGGCCAAGCAAGCTTAAACGTCCCTGCGCCAGCTCGTTTGCGACAAATCTCCAAAGGTGAGCGCCTACCACGGCGCGCGGCCAAGGCCTGCGCTGCAGGATCGCGCGGCCCTCGAGCATGCGATCGATCAGTGACGGCATATTCTGTTGATCCTATCCAAGAAGGCGAGCCACATGCTGGAACCAGACCACCAACGGCGCCGGAAGATAGATACCGGCGATCAGCACGAGCGAAAGATGCGCAAACATCGGCACATAGGAAGCGTCCGCCGAAGTTGTGCTGCCGCGAGGTTTGCCGAATGCGACGCTGGTCAGGCGCAAGGTCAATGCGCCGAAGGCCAGCAGAAGCCCGAACACCAGCACGATGGCGAGCAAGGGAGCGCGGGCAAATGTGGAGCTGACGACCAGAAACTCGCTCATGAAAATGCCGAGCGGCGGCAGGCCGGTGATCGCGACGACGCCCATCACCAGGCCCCAACCCAGCGCCGGGTGGGTCACCGTCAGGCCGCGGATCCTGGAGATCCGCTGGGTGCCCTTGATCTGCGAAATATGCCCGACGGCGTAAAAGATCGCCGACTTGGTCAGGCTGTGCATCACCATGTGCAACAGGCCGGCGAAATTGGCGAGCGGGCCGCCCATGCCGAACGCGAACACGATGATGCCCATGTGTTCGATCGAGGAATAGGCGAACAGGCGCTTGATGTCGCGGCGGCGGTAGAGCATGAAGGCCGCGAACACCACCGAAACCAGCCCCATCGTCACCATCAGCGTGCCCGGCGCGATCGCGGCGGGATTTGCCGCAAGCAATATCTTGAAGCGCAATAGCGCGTAGAGCGCGACGTTGAGCAGCAGGCCCGACAGCACCGCCGATATCGGCGTCGGACCTTCGGCATGTGCGTCGGGCAGCCAGGCATGCAGCGGCGCCAGGCCGACCTTGGTGCCATAGCCAAGAAGCAGGAACACGAACGCGACGTTGAGAAGCGCCGGATCGAAACTCGCCGCATGTTCGATCAGAAGCGTCCAGACCATGGCATCCCGGCCCTCGCCGACGACCGGCCGCGCCGCCATGTAGACCAGGATCGTGCCGAACAGAGCAAGCGCAATGCCCACGCTGCCGAGGATGAAATATTTCCAGGCCGCCTCCAGGGCGGCGTGGGTGCGATAGATGCCGACCATCAGCACCGTGGTTAGCGTCGCAATCTCCACCGCGACCCACATCAAGCCGATATTGTTCGACACGAAAGCCAGATTCATGCCGAACATCATGATTTGATACATGGCGTGGTAGAAACGCAGATATCTCGGCGTCAACCGGCCGGTTTCCAGTTCATGCGCGATGTAGCTTGCGCTGAAGATCGAGGTGGTGAAGCCGACGAACGTGTTGAGCACGATGAAGACGATGTTGAGGTCGTCGACCAGTACATACGGTCCCGGAGGCGGACGCTCGACCACGAACAACGAAAGCGCGGACAGGAATGTCGCCAGACTCGCGACCACGTTCAAGCGTGCGGTCAGCCGGTAGCCCGGCAGCACGGCCAATAGCGCCGCCGAGACGTTCGGAATCAAAAGGACCGCCGCCACCGGTTCGAAGGAAGCTACGCTCATGGCCGCTCGCCCCGAAAATCATCGAGCGCGGAGACGTCGACGGAATCGAAGCGTTCGCGGATCCGGAACAGGAAGATGCCGATGACGATGAAGGCGATCAGGATCGAGAAGGCGACGCTGATCTCGACCACCAGCGGCATGCCCTTGGCGCCGGTCGCCGCCAGCACCAGTCCGTTCTCCAGCGACATGAATCCCACGACCTGACTGACGGCGTTGCGGCGCGTCACCATGACCAGAAGTCCGAGCAGCACGACCGACAGGGCGAAGGCGAGGTCCTCGCGCGCGAACGGGTCGGCCTCGGCGGTCACCCGCAGCATCAGCACCAGCGAAAGCGCGACCAGCGCCATCCCGGCCAGCATGGTCGGGCCGATCCCCACGACCGACTCGATGTCGCGGTGAATTCCAAGCTGCTTGACGATGCGATGCAGCGCCACCGGAATGACGATCGCCTTGAAGATGAGGGCGATGGCCGCCGTGATGTAGAGATGAGGTGCGTTCTGGACAAAGGCTTGCCAGGCGACCGAAAGCGCGAGCACCAGGGCGTGAAGCGCAAAAACGTTGAGCAGCGAATAAAGCCTGTCCTGGTAAAGCATCATGAAAGAGATCAGGACGAGCGAGCCTGCGAGCGTGTGCGAGACGTCGAAGGCGAGGCTGTGCATCTGCATCAGAAGCTCCTCGACACGAACAGCAGGAGCGTACCGAGCAGACCGAGCATCAGCGCCGCGCCGAGAAATTGTGGAACGCGAAAGACCCGCATTTTCGCCGTGGCGGTCTCGAACAGCGCGAGGAAGAAGCCGGCAACCGCCAGTTTGACGATGTAGGCAGCGGTGCCGACGGCGTAGGCAAGCGGCCCGGCTCCGAACACCGCGATCTTCCAGGGCAGGAACACGCAGGCAATCAGCGAGACGTAGAGCAGGAGCTTGAGAAACGCGCCGAATTCGATCATGGCGAGATGGCGGCCGGAATATTCGAGCACCATCGCCTCATGCACCATGGTGAGCTCCAGGTGCGTGGCCGGATTGTCGACCGGAATTCGCGCGTTCTCCGCAAGCGCCACCATGATCAGCGCGATCACGGCCATGCCCAGCGACACCCGCAAACCGACGTAGGACGAGGCCATGTGATTTGCGACCGTCGAGAGTTGCGTCGAGCCGGCCACCAGCGCCATGCAAAACACGATCAGCAGCATCGCCGGCTCGGCAAGTGCTGCGATCATGACTTCGCGGCTGGAGCCGATGCCGCCGAAGCTGGTGCCGACGTCCATCCCCGCAAGTGCCAGAAAGAAGCGTGCGCTTCCCAAGAGCGCGACGATGGCGATCAGGTCGGCGGTCCAGTTGAACAGCAGGCCGGTCGCGAAGGTCGGCACCAGCGCCGCCGCAACCCAGATCGCGGCAAAGGTCACATAGGGCGTCACCCGGAACAGCCACGAGGCGTTGTCGGCGAGCACCACCTCCTTGCGGAGCAGCCGTAACAGATCGCGATAGGGTTGAAACACCGAGGCGCCCCGGCGGCGCACCAGCCGGGCCTTGACCTTGCGCACGAAGCCGGTCAAGAGCGGGGCAAGCAACAGCACCAGAAGCATCTGTATGCCCTGCACCAGGATGTCGGAGATCACGACCATATCGCGAGCACCAAGAGCAGCGTGACGAGGGTGGCAAAAACCAGGCTGAGATATTGACGGATGGTCAAAAACTGCAGGCGGTTGAGCCGATCGGAAGAGACGCTGACCGCATGTGCGATCGGCGCATACATTCCCTCCCAAATCAAATCATGCAGTTCGATCCGAAGCCGCGCCGGCCTGATATCTCCGGGCGGGGGCATCTCGACATGATCGCGCGCGCGGAACACCAGCGTGCCGAAGACGCGGCGGATCGGTTGAGCGAAGCTGCCGCCGGAATATTGCGCTAACGGCGTCGGATCGGAGAAACCGCAGCCCCAGGCCGGCCCCCGTCGCAGCGCGCGCGAGGCGAAACGGTGGATGAAATAGACCGCGAGAGACGCGCATGTCGCGATGAATACCATCACCAGCAGTCCGTTGTATGAACTGCGGCTCTCCGCGATCGGGATGATCGACAGCCACGGGTCGGCAGACTGCATCGGCATGCGCTCGGCCACCAGTGTTTTCACGGCCGGGCCGAGCGCGTCGATGATCGGGGCGGGGATGATTCCGATGAGGAGACACAGGCTTGCGAAAATGAACATGGCCGCGAGCGACCAGCGGTCGACTTCCTGCGCGCCTGCCGCAACGGTTGTGCGCGGCCGCCCGAGAAAGCTCACGCCAAACGCCTTGACGAAGCACGCCGCGGCGAGCGCCGCCGACAACGCCAGCATCCCGCCGACCGCAGGCACGATCAGCTTGATGCCCCAGGACGGGACGTCCGGGCTCAAGAGGATCGCCTGGAAGATGAGCCACTCCGAGACGAAGCCGTTGAGCGGCGGTAGTGCCGAGATCGCCATGCATCCTGCAAGGAACGTGAAGGCGGTGAGCGGCATGCCATGGATGAGGCCGCCGAGCTTCTCCATGTCGCGTTCGCCGGTCGCCGTCAGTACGGCGCCGGACCCGAAGAACAGCAGGCTCTTGAAGATGCTGTGATTGAGGACGTGGAGCAGCGCCGCGGTCATGGCGAGGGCTGCTGCTGCCCGCATGTCATGCGCCGAGAAGGCGAGGGCGAGACCAAGGCCGATGAAGATGATGCCGATATTCTCCACAGTGTGGTAGGCCAGCAGGCGTTTGAGGTCGTGCTGCATCAGCGCGCTGAGCACCCCGAGCACGCAGGTGATGCCGGCAAGCGGGATGATGACGATGCTCCACCACCAGGCCGGTGGGCCGGCGAGGTCGAAGACGATACGGATGAAGCCGTAGACTGCGACCTTGGTCATGACGCCGCTCATCAGCGCTGAAACGTGGCTCGGCGCCGCCGGATGCGCCAGCGGCAGCCAGACGTGCAGCGGCACCAGACCGGCCTTGGAGCCGGCGCCTAGGATGGCCAGGATCAAGACCAGTCCGGAGAGAGCGGTCGGAGCGCTGCGCATCTCGTCAAATGAATAACCGCCGCTTCCGCCCGCCAGTAATCCGAACGCGAGCAGCAGGCTGAGCGTGCCGAAGCTCGCCATGACGATGTAGACGTAGCCCGCGTGCCTGTTCTCGGGATCATGATGGTGCGCCATCACCAGCGCCCAAGAGGATAGCGACATGAATTCCCAGGAAACCAGGAAGGTGAAGGCGTCGTCCGCCAGCACCACAAGATTCATGCCGGCCAGGAAGGCGGGGAAGAACGGCAGCACGCGCTGCGGCGCCTCCTCGTGACGGCCGTAGCCGACACCATAAAGGCTTGCCGCCGCGCCTCCCAGGTTGACGACAATCAGGAAAAACGAGGCCAGCGCGTCCAGCCGGAAATGCGCGCCAAGCCACGGCAACCCGATCGGCAGGGTCATGGTCGAGCCATCGGCGTTGGCGGCGATCAAGGAGGACATCGAAGCGAACAATGCGACCGCGCAAATCGCCAATGTGGCGCCATAGACCACCGCGGTAGCGCGCCTCGAGCGGCTCAGGGCGATCGCGAGAATGCTGATGCCCAGCAATCCCGCGACGCACGATATTTGCAAGACCAGGGCAGAAATCGGAAGGGCCGGCATTATGTACGTGCCCTGGTTCTGCCCGATGCTTTGGACCGAGCATCCGGAACGGTTTTAGCCGAACCTGACGTGATCTTGAGCCGCACCCCGCGGCCTTTCGAATTGCTGGCGGCTCCCTCGTCGATCATCTCGATCCCGGCCGCATCGAAGGCGGCGATCAGCTTGACGAGCGAATCGACATTGCCCCGAACCATCGCTTCGCTAGCCTCCATCCGCTGAATGGTCGGCACAGAAAGCCCCGACAATTCTGCGAGCCGGCGCTGATCGATGCCGAGAAGCACCCTGGCGGCCCGCAATTGCGCCGCTGTGATCATTGACCAGCCCCAACGTCGGAACCCCAACCGGCATCAGACATCATCTTTGCATGATAATTAATGATGTTAAAATGTCAATAAATGATATTTCAGATATCTAATCTGAGGGATGTACTCCCGCGCTTTTCAAGGCCGGCGCTTTCATGAACACTGTCGGCAGGTCGCGACGATGGTTCCCGGAGGATGCTTGATTCGAGCCGCAATGTTGCCCTGGCCTGTGCGCTGAGCGCGCTGGCCGGCTACGTCGATGCCATCGGCTTCCTGCATCTGGGCGGCCTGTTCGTCTCGTTCATGAGCGGCAACTCGACGCGGATGGGCGTCAGCCTCTCGGAGGGACAGTGGTCGAGCGCGGCCACCTCGCTCGGGCTGATCGCATTGTTTGTGATTGGAGCCGCCGCCGGCAGCCTGATCGTGCTCGGCCACGGCGTCAATCGCCAGCCGTGGATACTGCTGGCGGAGGCTGTGCTGCTCGCCATCGCCGCGCTTTGCTACGCGTTCGGGTCCTCGAATGCTGCGGTCGCCGCCATCGTGCTGGCGATGGGGCTGGAGAACGCGGTGTTCCAGATCCACGGCGGTGCCGGGCTTGGCCTCACTTACGTGACCGGTGCGCTGGTGAAGGTCGGCCAGCTGGCGGCTGTGGCGCTGACCGGCGGCGATCGCTGGGGTTGGGCGTCGAACCTGCTGCTGTGGGCGGCGCTGGTCGTGGGGTCGCTGTGCGGCGCGGCTGGCTATCACTGGATCAATCTCGCCGCGATCTGGTTTGCCGCCGGCGCGGCGCTGGCGCTGAGCGCGATCCTCGCCGTAACCGTGCACCGCTAGCATTGACAGCGGCCGCGGCTTGTCCGATTTGACTGACATGACCGCCGTGACAAAACCCCGCGCCGCCTGCCTGATCGGATGGCCGGCCGCGCATTCGCGCTCGCCGCTGATCCATCATTACTGGCTGCGCAAGCTCGGCATCGCGGGCGGCTACGTGATCGAAGCCGTGCCGCCGGAAGAATTTCAGGATTTCGTGCTGCGGCTTTCGTTCCGGGGCTTCGTCGGCGCCAACGTCACCCTTCCGCACAAGGAGCGCGCGCTGGAATTGTCGACGCCGGATACGCGGGCGCGCGCCGTCGGCGCGGCCAACACGCTGTGGTTCGCAGACGGCGAGCTGCGCTCGACCAACACCGACATCGAGGGCTTTATCAATAATCTCGACGCTTGCGCGAGCGGGTGGGACTCCGCCGAAGAGGCCCTGGTGCTCGGCGCGGGCGGCTCGTCGCGCGCGGTCGTGTTCGGATTGATCGAGCGCGGCATCAAACGAATCCATCTGGCAAACCGGACTGTCGAACGCGCCCGCGCGCTGGCGGATCAATTCGGCGCAAGCATCCGTCCCGCTTCATGGGATGCGATCGGTGACCTGCTGCCTCGCGCGGAATTGCTGGTCAATACGACATCGCTCGGCATGCGCGGCCAGCCCGCGCTCGAGGTCGAAGTCGGCCGGCTGCCGCCGCAGGCCGTGGTGGCCGATCTCGTTTACGTGCCGCTTCAGACGCCGTTACTGGCAGCGGCGAAGACGCGCGGACTAAAGACCGCCGATGGACTCGGCATGTTGCTCCACCAGGCGGTGCGCGGGTTTGAATTGTGGTTCGGGCAGAGGCCCGCGGTCACCTCAGAACTTCGTGCGCTGGTAGAGGCCGATCTCACAAACGCATGATCCGGAATATCGTGGAAGCTCCGAAACGGAGACTGCAACGTGAAGCTGGAATATATCCCACTCACAGGAACGTTCCTGCGTCTGCAACCGTTCGCGCCCGGGCTCAAGGCGGAGGTCCGCTCCGCGGTGGACTGCGACCCGGACACTTGGGCGATCATGCCGGTCAATCCGATGGGCGATGGCTTTGATGCCTATTGGTCCGTGGCCTGCGGCGCCCCGCCCGACCAGCGAATGGCATACGCGATCCGACGCCGGAGCGATAATCGTGTAATCGGGATGTCGACTTTTTACACCGAGCTTCTGAGCCAGGGTGGCGTATCGATTGGAACCTCGTTCCTGCATCCGTCCGTCCGCGGTGGCCCTGCCAATCCAGAGGCGAAATTATTGATGTTGGACCACGCCTTCGGCTGCGGTGCAGCGCGTGTTCAGTTCAAGATCGATACGCGCAACCTGCGTAGCCAGGCGGCCGTGGCGAGGCTCGGCGCAGTCAGGGAAGGTGTGTTGCGCCGGGACCGTCTGACCTGGACCGGCTACATTCGCGACACCGTCGTGTTCTCCATCCTTGACCACGAATGGCCGGAGCTGAAGGCCCGACTGCAGGCGCGGGTAGACAGTCTGATCAAGGCCGATCTCACAAATGCATGACCGGTTGGTCGCGAGCATTTGAACGGGAATATCGTTGCGGCGTTGGGGTCTGTTGCTAGATCAAGCCGGCCCCGGAGAGTCCTTCATGCCCATTCGTCGCTCCACGCTCACCCGTCCGCTTGTCGCGATTGCGATGGTTGCGGCTTCCTCCTTCTATGCAATCGCCCAGCAACCGCCTTCACCGTCACGGGTTCGCGGCACCATCGAGAGCGTTGACGGCGATGTGCTCTCGGTGAAGTCGCGCAGCGGCGAGGACGTCAAGCTGCACATGACGCCCGACATGCGCCTGGTCGGGATCAGCAAGATTTCATTGTCCGATATCAAGGTCGGTTCCTTCATCGGCACCACCACCGTGCCGGGACCGGACGGAATTCCAACCGCCGTCGAGGTGCATGTGTTTCCGGAGGACATGCGCGGCACCGGCGAGGGATCGCGGCCCTACGATCTGCGCCCCAACTCGACCATGACCAACGCCACCGTCGCCGAATCCGTGGTCGGCAATGACGGTCACGCGCTGCTGGTCAAATACAAGGATGGCGAGAAGAAGGTCTTGGTGCCGGCGGAGACGCCCGTCGTGACCTATGTTCCCGCCGACAAGTCCGACCTCAAGGCCGGCGCCAAGGTGATCGCGTTTACGAAAAAGCTGCCGGACGGTTCGTTCGAGACCAACCGCGTCAGCATCGGCCGCGACGGTCTGACGCCGCCGATGTGAGGCGCAATCCTCGTTGCAACAGCGGAATATCGCAGCGATCGTGGTGTTTTTCCTTGGCTGGAGGCCCTTTGGAGGAATGCCATGCGGAAAATTGCGCCAGTTACCGCGTTATTGGCCGTCGCTTTCGTGACGGCGGCGTCGGCCCAGCAACCGCCGACGGTCCGCGTTCGCGGCACCATCGAGGCGGTCGACGGCGCCACGCTGAGCATCAAGTCGCGCGAGGGTAGCGACGTGAAGGTGAACATCACGGACAATATCGCGGTGACCGGCGTGGCCAAGGCTTCGCTGTCGGACATCAAGGAGGGCTCCTATATCGGCGTCTCCGCAATGCCCGAGCCCGACGGCACCCAGAAGGCGATTGCCGTTCATATCTTTCCCGAAGCCCAGCGTGGCGCCGCCGAAGGTTTTCGGCCCTGGGATCTGCGTCCCAACTCGACCATGACCAACGCGACCGTCGCCCAGACCGTCGCCGGCGTCGACGGCCAGACCATCATGGTGAAGTACAAGGACGGCGAGAAGAAAGTCGTGGTGCCGCCGGATACTCCGATCGTCGCCTTCGCTCCCGGCGACAAAGCCGAAATCAAGCCGGGCGCCAAGATCATCATCTTCGGCGCGACAAAAAAAGAAGACGGGACGCTGGAAACCGGCCGCATCGCCATCGGCCGCGACGGCATCGCCCCGCCGATGTGACACTTATGCCTACGCTAGCGCAGGCATAAGTGTCATTCCGGGGCGGTCCGCCAGGACCGAACCCGGAATCTCGAGATTCCGGGTTCGCGCTTGGCGCGCCCCGGAATGACGACTGCTTTGCAGTCGTCACACCGCCAGCACGTGGTCGTCGATCTCGGCGATGGTGTTGACCCCGCACAGTCCCATGGTCGTGGTGAGTTCCTTGGCGATGATCTCGATCGCCTTGGCAACGCCGGCTTCGCCGGCGGCGCCGACCCCATAGGCATAGGCGCGGCCGATCATGCAGGACCGGGCGCCGAGCGCGAGCGCCCGCATCACGTCCTGGCCCGAGCGGATGCCGCCGTCGAACATGACCTCCATCTTCGAGCCGACCGCGTCGACGATTTCAGGCAGGACTTCGATCGACGACGGCGCGCCGTCGAGCTGGCGGCCGCCATGGTTGGAGACCACCAGCGCCTGCGCGCCGATCTTGGTGGCTTCCTCGGCGTCCTCGACGTCGAGAATGCCCTTGAGCACCAGCTTGCCCGGCCAGATGCCGCGGACCCATTCGATATCCTTCCAGCTCAAAGACGTGTCGAATTGCGAGCTGATCCAGATCGCGAGCGTGTTGATGTCTTCGCTGATCTTGATGTGACCGGCGAGGTTGCCGAAGGTGCGGCGCTTGCCGCGCAGCACGCCGGCAACCCAGCCGGGCTTGCTGGCAAAATCGAACAACTTGGCGAGCGACCATTCCGGCGGCACGGTCATGCCGTTCTTGATGTCCTGATGGCGCTGGCCGATCACCTGGGTGTCGACGGTCAGCACCAGCGCGCTGCACTTGGCGGCGATCGCGCGTTCGATCAGCGACTTGATGAAGCCGCGGTCCTTCATGACGTAGAGCTGAAACCAGAACGGCTTGTCGACGGCGCCTGCGATGTCCTCGATCGAACAGATCGACATCGTGCTTTGCGTGAACGGAATGCCGGCGGCTTGCGCCGCGCGGCAGGCGTGAATTTCGCCGTCGCCATGCTGCATGCCCAATAGTCCGACCGGCGCCAGGATCAGCGGCATCGCGGCGGGCTCGCCCAGGATGGTGGTCGACAGATCGCGCCTGGAGACGTCGACCAGGACGCGCTGGCGGAACTTGATCTGCTGCAGATCGTCGCGGTTGGCGCGCAGCGTATCCTCGCTATAGGAGCCGCGATCCGCGTAATCGAAAAACGCCTTCGGCACGCGGCGCTTGTGCAGCTCGCGCAGATCTTCGATGCAGGTAATGTGCTTCATGGACGCTCCAACCCCTTGTTGTATTTTTGCCGTCTTGTATTTTTCAGCCCTGCCGTCATCTAGCATGATTGGATCATCCGCCAAATCGAGACGGAACCGGCCTGATGCGGAGGAGGACCATGACGAGATCGACTCCGAAGCCGAAAAAGGCGATCGACGCCGAAAAGCGCCGGCTCGATGAGGCCCTGGAGGTGGGGCTGGAGGAGACCTTTCCGGCCTCCGACCCGGTCAACGTCACCCAGCCGCCACCCACGATAGGGGATAACCACGTCAGACGGACGGATTAAAGCGGTTCCACCCGGTTCGGTCGATCGGCGGTATTGCGCGTGTAAACAATATGTTAGCTGCCCGGGTCGCGGATCGGAACCGGTAATGATTCATCATATTTTTTGAAGCCATTTTAGTCCCGATCGCATTATAACACCCCGCACGCCACGAATTGGGTGGCGTCGGAGGCTTTGCGCCGACTGGCTGACGAAGCGCCGACAGTGATGGGGGGTCACATGAGCCGCAAATTTTTCGGGACGGACGGCATTCGGGGCCGCGCCAACGGTCTGATCACGCCGGAACTGGCGCTCAAGGTTGGCCAAGCGGCCGGCCTCGTATTTCAGCGCGGCGAGCATCGCCATCGCGTCGTCATCGGCAAGGATACAAGGCTCTCCGGCTACATGATCGAATACGCCATGGTGGCGGGCTTTACCTCGGTCGGCATGGACGTGCTCTTGGTCGGCCCGATGCCGACGCCGGCGGTCGCGATGCTGACCAAGTCGATGCGCGCCGATCTCGGCGTGATGATTTCCGCTTCCCACAATCTATTCGAGGACAACGGCATCAAGCTGTTCGGCCCGCAGGGTTTTAAACTTTCCGACGACGTCGAAAAGCAGATCGAGCAACTCTTGGATGAATCGCTCGAGCGGCGGCTGGCGCAAAGCGCCAGCCTCGGTCGCGCCCGCCGCATCGACGGCGTCCATGACCGCTATATCGAATTCGCCAAGCGCACGCTGCCGCGCGATCTCTCGCTCGACGGCCTGCGCGTGGTGGTCGATTGCGCCAACGGCGCGGCCTACAGGGTGGTGCCGGAAGCGCTGTGGGAACTGGGTGCCGACGTCATCTCGATTGGCGTCGATCCGGACGGCTTCAACATCAACAAGGAATGCGGCTCGACCTCGCCGGAGGCGCTGATGAGGAAGGTGCGCGAAATGCGCGCCGACATCGGCATCGCGCTCGACGGCGACGCCGATCGGGTGATCCTCGTCGACGAGCGCGGACATTTGGTCGACGGCGACCAGTTGCTCGCGGTGATCGCGCAAAGCTGGAAGGAAGACGGCCGGCTCGCCAGGCCCGGCATCGTCGCAACCGTCATGTCGAATCTCGGGCTCGAGCGGTTTCTAGAAGGCCAGGGCATCGAGATGGTGCGCACGCCGGTCGGCGATCGCTACGTGCTCGAACGGATGTTGAGCGGCGGTTACAATCTCGGCGGCGAGCCTTCCGGTCACATCATTCTGTCCGACTATGCCACCACCGGCGACGGCTTTGTCGCGGCGTTGCAGGTGCTCGCGGTCGTGCAAAGGCTCCGCCGTCCGGTGTCGGAGGTCTGCCACCGCTTCGATCCGTTGCCGCAGATCCTCAAGAACGTGCGCTATCGCAGCGGCAAACCGCTCGATGACGCCGAAGTCAAGTCGGCGATCGATGCCGGCGAAAAGCGGCTCAACGGCCACGGCCGGCTTCTGGTGCGCTCGTCCGGCACCGAGTCCGTGATCCGCGTCATGGGCGAGGGCGACGACCGCATCCTGGTCGAGGAAGTGGTCGATCATATCGTCACCGCGCTCGGCCTGGCCTCGGCGGCGGCGTGAAGCGCATCGCAGCCATTATCTAATGGTGGTGGTCGCGCGCGTGCTGTCATCGTAGGAAGCGCCTGCCGCCTCGCCAATCCCCCCTCAGGAACTCTCCGTTGAACAAGCCTGTCGTCGTCTCCGAAGAAGCATCGGTCATGCCGGTGCCGGATGCGATGCAAGGTCGCCCGGCCAAGGCACCAAGCAAGGCAGCAACCAAGGCCGCTTCCGCGGGCCCGGCCTATATCGTGCTGGCGGGAATCAGCGTCTCGCATTTCCTCAACGACACGATGCAGTCATTGATCGCGTCGGTCTATCCGATCCTGAAGGAGAGCTATGCGCTCAGCTTCGCGCAGATCGGAATGATCACGCTGGCGTTCCAGGTCACCGCGTCGCTGTTGCAGCCCGTGGTCGGACATTTCACCGACAAGAAGGCGCAGCCGTTCTCGCTCGCTATCGGCATGGGGTCCACCTTCTTCGGTTTGCTGCTCTTGAGCGCCGCGAACCAATACGCAACCATTCTCGTCGCGGCGGCGCTGGTCGGGCTGGGATCGGCGGTGTTTCATCCGGAGTCGGCGCGCATCGCCCGGCTGGCTTCGGGCGGGCGCTACGGCTTTGCGCAATCGGTATTCCAGCTCGGCGGCAGTTTCGGCACCTCGATGGGGCCGGTGCTGGCGGCCTTGATCGTCGTGCCGTTCGGCCAGCCCTCGATCGCCTGGTTTTCGCTATTCGCATTTCTGGCGATCGCCATCCTGTTGCGGATCGGCGTGTGGTACCGGCCGCAGATCACCAACAAGAAGCCGGCGCCGATCCATCTGCATCCGGACGCACCGAGCCCGCGGCGCGTCAGAATCGCGCTCGTCGTGCTGGTGGCGCTGTTGTTCTCCAAGCAGCTCTATGTGTCGAGCCTGTCGAGCTATTATATCTTCTATCTGATCGAAAAGTTCGGCGTCTCGACGCAGTCGGCCCAGCTCTATCTCTTCGTCTTCCTTGCCGCCAACGCGATCGGGGCGTTCCTCGGCGGGCCGCTCGGCGACCGCTTCGGCCGCAAATATGTGATCTGGATTTCGGTGCTCGGCGCGCTGCCGTTCACGCTGGCGTTGCCCTATGCCGGCCTCTACGCCAGTGCGGTGCTGACGGTGATTATCGGTCTCATCATTTCGTCCACGACGTCCTCGATCATCGTGTTCGCGCAGGAACTGATGCCGCATCGCTTCGGCATGATCTCAGGGGTGTTCTTCGGTGTCGCGTTCGGCATCGGCGGCCTTGGCGCAGCCGTGCTCGGCAAGCTCGCCGATTACACCGGCATCAGCTTCGTCTATCAGCTCTGCGCCTTCCTGCCGGCGATCGGGTTGCTCGCGGTGTTCCTGCCGAGGATGCCGAAACACCTGCGCTGAGCGGCGGCGGGCCGCAGCTTCGTCAACACATCGTTAGCACTTGTTGCGGCTTCGCTGATTTCCAGCGCGCCGGCGAAAAGCCTCTTCAGAGATTATCAACCTTAATAATTAGGGTTAAGCGGCGCTTAAGCATTTGCTGCCATCGTCCAGCCGTGGGTTTTTAGAGGTGAGGTTTTGTTGCGCCTCACGGGCAAAAAGGGCTGAAGTCAATGCGTAGTGTAAAGTCTCTCATCGCCGCCGCAGCGGTATCATTGTTGTCATCGGGTGCGTTTGCCGCGGACCTGGCCATCGCGCCGTCGCCGATGTACGCGCCGCCCCCGCCCGCCGATTTCGGCGGCTGGTATCTGCGTGGCGATATCGGTTTTAGCAATCAGCGCGTCGATCGTTTGAACAACGTGCTTGACGCCAACAATACTTCATCGGTGCAGAAACTCGGCTTCAACACCGCGGGCATCTTCGGCCTCGGCGCCGGTTACGAGTTCAACAACTGGTTCCGCGCGGACGTCACCGGTGAGTGGCGCGGCAATTCACAGTTCTTCGGCACCGACCACATCACCTATCCCGGTGGCGTCGATACGGACACCTACCACGCTACCAAGTCGGAATGGGTCGTTCTCGCCAACGCCTATGTCGATCTCGGCACCTGGTGGTACATGACCCCGTTCATCGGCGCCGGCGTCGGCGGCGCGCGGGTTTCGATCGCAAACTTCACCGACCAGGGCATCGCCAACAATGGCGGCGGCGCATTGCCGGGCCTGGCGTTCGGCGACGACGTCGCGAAATGGAATTTCGCCTGGGCGCTGCACGCCGGTGTCGCCTACAGGGTTTCGCCGAACTTCACCGTCGAACTCGCCTATCGCTATCTCGACATGGGCGACGGCCTGACCGGTGACCTCCGCACCTTCGACGGGACCAACAACGTCGTCAACCCAACGACGTTCAGGAACATCACCTCGCATGACCTCAAGCTCGGCGTGCGCTGGAATCTCGACACTGCGCCGCTTTACGCGCCGCCGCCGATTCAAAAGGGCTGATCGGCCGTCCCCATCTCTTAACCTTTGCTAACGGCGCGGGATCTTCCCGCGCCGTTTTTGCTTTCAGCATTTCGCGCCGATCGGGGCCTGCGACAACGATTGGTTAAGGTTAACGAGCGATGATCGGGGCAGGTCAGAGCGTCTGATTTGGAGCGTTGCGAATGCGTAGGTTCTTGCTGTCGGTTGTGATGTGCGTGGCGGTGTCCGCTGCACAGGCGGCCGATCTATCCGACCTTCCGATTCTTCGCGGCGCGTACACCGAGGGGCTGACCACTTCCAAGGTCAACTGGCAGGGCGTCTACGTCGGCGGACAAGGCGGCGTCGGCACATCCGAGATGAATTTCACCGGCGTGACCCAGCAATTGGCATCCCGCCTGCTCGTCGACACGGCAGTCGAGAATTTCGGTGGAATCGCGGAGTTGCCGTTGGGCGGCAAGACCGCGGTTCACGGCGACGGCATCGGCGCCTTCATCGGCTACAACAGCCAATGGGACGACATCGTCCTCGGCGTCGAATTCAATTACATGCACGGCAAGTTCGGCGGCTCGCAGACTAATAGCAGCACGCCGCGGTTCTTTGCCGCCGGCGGAGGTTTCACGGACTCTGCGGTCAGCCAAGCCATTGCGTCGGTGTCGATCTCCGACATGGCGACGCTGCGCGCGCGCGCCGGTTACGCGTGGGGCGTGTTCCTGCCCTACGTGTTCGGCGGCGTGGCGCTTGGACACGCGGACATCGTCAGGACCGCGCGTGTCTTCGGAGACCAGGTTAGTCCGACCGGTGTCGACTTCCCGTTCGACGTCAGCGCCACCGACGCCCAGAACAACCGCATGATCTATGGTTATTCCGCGGGTCTCGGCGTGGATGTCATGCTGATATCGTGCCTGTTCCTGCGCGCGGAGTGGGAGTACGTCCGCTTCGCAACCGTCATCGACACCAACGTCAACACGTTCAAAGCCGGTCTCGGCTATAAATTCTGATTGATCTGCCGGGCAGCCCTTGCGCCCCGACCACTAGAGCAGGATGACTTTTCTTCGAATCGTCATCCCGCTCTATCTTTTTGTTTGAGCATGATCTCCGCGCAAACGCGTTCCGCGTTTGTCGCGAGGGAAAACCGGTGCCCACCCATCGGGTCGCAGCCCGAGGGCATGCTTTTCCGGATCATGCTCTAGTTGACAGGATCGGCGCCGCCTGTTGCTCTGCGGTTTCCGAAAAAAACCGGGCGGCCGGCCATGAAAATCCACGGCGATAGCAATTCGGGCAATTGCCTGAAGGTGAAGTTTGTCTGCGACAGGCTTGCGATCCTCTACACCTGGATCGAAATCGACACGCGAAAGCGCCAAACCCGCACCACGGAATTCCTCAAGCTCAACAGCGCAGGGCAGGTGCCGACGGTCGAATTCGACGACGGCAGGACGCTCGCCGAATCCAACGCCATCATCAAATATCTCGCCCGCGGCAGCGACCTCATTCCAGCCGATGCGTTTGCCGCGGCCAAGATGGATGAATGGCTGTTCTGGGAGCAGTACAGCCACGAGCCTTATGTGGCGGTGTGCCGTTTCCAGATGGTCTATCTCGGCAAACCCGCATCCGATCTCGACCCCGACAAGATCAAGCGCGGCTACGCGGCGCTGGCGCGGATGGAGCATCAGCTTGCCGCGACGCCATTTTTGGTCGGCACCGCCGTTTCGCTCGCTGACGTCTCGCTCTTGGCCTATACGCGGCTGGCGCATGAGGGCGGCTTTCACCTCGAAGGCTACGCCTCGTTGCGGCGCTGGATCGGCGAGACCGAAAAGGCGCTCGGCCTTCAACCCGTGCCCTGAGCATCGTGGCCGAAGGTTCGCAGGTTACGATCCGACCCGCCAAGCGCGATGACGTCGGAGCGATCGTCGGCATGCTGGCGGACGATCCGCTCGGCAGCGCGCGCGAGCGCATCGAACAGCCGTTGCCGGAATCCTACTTCAAGGCGTTCGAGGCGCTCGATCGCGACCCGAACATCCAGCTCGTGGTCGCGCAAGACGGCGAGGGCGCGGTGGTCGGCTGCCTGCAGCTCTGCATCCTGCCCGGGCTCAGCTCGCAAGGCGCCTCACGCGGCCTGATCGAGGACGTCCGTGTCGCCTCGCATTGCCGCGGCCGCGGCATTGGCGAAGAGATGGTGCAATGGGCGGTCAAACAAGCGCGCGCGAAGGGCTGCAAGCTGGTGGAACTCTTGACGCATCACACCCGCGTCGATGCCCAGCGCTTCTACGAGCGGCTGGGATTTGCGCGCAGCCATGTCGGAATGACGATGCGCTTTTAACGGCAGGGAGAAAAGCCGCCATGTCCGCGATCAATCCTCTGACGGCCGGTGCGGTGGTGCTCGCCACCGCCGCGACCGACGCCGTTTACGTCATGTTCACCTCTGCCGTGGTGGCGAAAAGGCGGTTTCCTGCGGCGACCTGGAGCAGCATCTGGTATCTGCTCTCGTCCTTTGCGGTGATCAGCTACACCGAGAACTGGGTCTATGTCGGCTTTGCCGCCGTGGGTTCGTGGATCGGCGCCTACGCGTCGATGACGTTCCTGCACCGGCCGCCCGGCGGGCCGCCGGTCGGCGCAGCACCCGAATAGAGCATTGCCTCAAGTGCAGGGGAGCCATCAATCGGCTGTGAGCCCTTCCCGAAGTTCCTTGACGGAACGGGGCGATTCCCATATTTGCAGCGGCGGGACACCTCCCCCCAACGGGAGGCTTACTATCTGGAAGGGTAGATCATGACGATTGCGAAGCCCGCTCAGCGGCCGACCGTGCCGCATTTCTCCTCCGGCCCCTGTGCCAAGCGCCCCGGCTGGAACGCCCAAAATCTCAAAGACGCAGCGCTCGGCCGCTCGCATCGCGCCAAGGTCGGCAAGGCCAGGCTCAAGCAGGCGATCGAGCTGACGCGCGAGGTGCTTGAAGTGCCTGCCGGCCACCGGATCGGCATCGTGCCGGCCTCCGATACCGGCGCGGTCGAAATGGCGCTGTGGTCGCTGCTTGGCGCGCGGCCCGTCACCACCATTGCCTGGGAATCCTTTGGCGAGGGCTGGGTCAGCGACATCGTCAAGGAATTGAAGCTCAAGGACGTCACCAAGCTGCAGGCGGCTTACGGCGAGATTCCCGATCTCGCCAAGGCCGATCCGGCCTCCGACATCGTCTTCACCTGGAACGGCACCACCTCTGGCGTGCGCGTGCCCAATGCCGACTGGATCAAGGCTGACCGCGAGGGGCTGACCATCTGCGACGCCACCTCGGCGGCGTTCGCCCAGCCGCTCGACTGGGAAAAGCTCGATGTGGTGACTTTCTCCTGGCAGAAGGCGCTGGGCGGCGAGGCTGCGCACGGCATGCTGGTGCTCTCACCGCGCGCGGTGGCGCGGCTCGAGAGCTACAAGCCGGCCTGGCCGCTGCCAAAGATCTTCCGCATGACCAAGGGCGGCAAGCTCAACGAAGGCATTTTTGAGGGCGAGACCATCAACACGCCGTCGATGCTGTGCGTCGAGGATTATCTAGACGCGTTGAACTGGGGCAAGTCGATCGGCGGCCTCAAGGCGCTGATGGCGCGCGCCGACGCCAACACCAAGGTGCTCGCCGACTGGACGGCGAAGACGTCGTGGGTCGATTTCCTGGCCAAGGATCCGGCGATCCGGTCCAACACGTCGGTGTGCCTGAAGGTGGTCGATCCCGCGATCACCTCGCTGACATCAGACGCGCAATCCGACTTCGCCAAGAAGCTCGTTGCGCTGGTGGAGAAGGAAGGCGCCGGCTTCGATTTCGCGCACTACCGCGATGCGCCCGCGGGGCTTCGCATCTGGTGCGGCGCCACGGTGGATGCCAAGGACGTCGCGCTGCTCACGCAGTGGATCGACTGGGCTTTTGCCGAGACCAAGGCGCAGCTTCCAAAGGCGGCGTAGGTTTTCTCAATCGTCGTCCCGGGCAAGCGGCCCTTCGCCGCGCGACCCGGGACCCATAACCACCGTTACGGAGTATGGGTCCCGGCTCTTCGCGCCAAGTGGCGCTTCGGCCGGGACGACATTTCATTTTCAAAGGAAACATCAATGTCAAAACCCAAAGTTCTCATTTCCGATGCGCTGTCACCCGCCGCGGTGCAGATCTTCAAGGACCGCGGCGTCGAGGTCGACTTCCAGCCCAATCTCGGCAAGGACAAGGACAAGCTCGCCGAGATCATCGG
>JBATYU010000098.1:0-7247 GCA_049674245.1 Bradyrhizobium sp.
GTCGGCGCCGTTATGGCCGTAACATCCAGAGCCTTCGACATGAATCAGCCGAACGCTCGAAGGCTGCATCTTCAGCATTTGCGCGATGCCGGCACGATCCGGATAGACGCCTTGCGTATGGGTCCACACCGTCATCGCGCCGTCTGAAAATTGCGCAACCGCACAGGACGGCCCGATCGATCCATGCGACTGGTAAGGCCGTGTGTAAGTTGCTTCGATCGTCTTCCGGCCGACCGCCGATGGATTGCTACGCTCAAAGATCGTCGAATCCTGCGACGGCAGTTTGACCAGGACGTCGGCCAAATCGCCCTGCTTCGGCAGGCCTGCGGTCTCCTTCCACTTCGCGGCCGCGGCAAGTGCATTCATCGCCTTGATCGCCAAAAACTCCTTGACCGCGACCACGGCGAGGAAATTGCCGTCGCGCACGACCTTGACCACGCCGGGCAGTTTTTCGATCGCAGAAGGATCGCAATCGGCCAGTTGCGCGCCGTAGCTTGGCGGCCGCACGATCCGCGCATGCACCATGCCGGGGAGCCGCATATCCTGAGCATAGGCCGCGCCGCCGGTCACCTTGGCCGGGATATCGACGCGCGGAAGCGGTTGGCCCATCACCTTGAATGTTGAGGGGTCCTTCAGCCTCGCGTTCGCCTGCGCCTGCACATGCAGCATGTCGGCCGCGACCAATTCACCGTAACCGAGCCGCCGTCCGTCCGGCGACACCACCGCGCTATCTTCTGTCCGCAGATTCTCAACCGGCAGCTCGAGGCGCTTTGCGGCTTCCGCGATCAGAAGCGCGCGCACTTGCGCGGCGGCGTTCTGGATCGCGGTGCCGCTGTCCTGCATTGAATGACTGCCGGAGGTGTAGCCCTCGTTGGCGGTGAGACCGGTATCGGCGGTGACGACGTTCAGCGATGCAAAGGCAACGTCAAGCTCCTCGGCGGCGATCTGCTGAAACGCGGTCTTGAAACCCTGGCCGAGTTCGGCCTTCCCGGTAAACACCGTGATGGAACCGTCGGCATCGATCCTTATCCAGGAATCGAGGTATGGCGTCGTCGCGAGGCTCCCCGGAGGCTTCGGTGCCGAAATCGAGGCGGCTTGATCCTGCGCAAATGCGCCCGACAGAGAGAAGCTGACGATCAGCGCGCCTCCGCCCGCAAGCACCCGGCGGCGATCGAGGATGAGGGGGGCGTTCATGGCGTGCTCCCATGGTTGGCCGGCGAAGCGTCGGCGGTGTCCATCAGCCTTGCGGCGCGGCGGACCGCGCGCAGGATCCGCATATGGGTGCCGCAGCGGCAGAGATTTGGCTGCAACTCGGCGCGTATCTCTTCATCGGTTGGCTTGGAATTCTTTTGCAGCAGCGCCTGCGCCCGCATCATCATCCCAGCAATGCAATAGCCGCATTGCGCCGCCTGCTCTTCCACGAAGGCGCGCTGGATCGGCGCCGGCTCGGATATCGTGCCCAAACCCTCGAGCGTCGTCACCTGCTTGCCCTCAAGCAATACCAGCGGCGTCACGCAGGACAGCACGGCCTTGCCGTCGACCATCACCGTGCAGGAACCGCACTGGCCAAGCCCGCAGCCGAATTTGGCGGCGTTAAGCTTGAGATCGTCACGCAGCACATAGAGTAGCGGCGTATCCGCCTCCGCATCGACCTGATGTGTCAGACCATTGACCTTCAATATCATCATGGCTTGTCTCGCTGGCTTGCCTCGGCGGGAGCATTGCGCGGCCCCGCGGAGGTCTGCAGAAAGGAGGTATCAGCGCGGCGTGCTTCCTCGACGGTTCTTTCAACGCCGGCCCACGGTGGCTGGTTGCTGAATCGTGATCGCAGGAAATTCAACAACGCCGCAATCTGCGCATCGCTCATGCTCGCGGCAAAGCCCGGCATGATCGGGCTGCGCTCGCCTTCGACCGGACGAACGCCGGACAGCACGATATTGGCGAGGTTGCGCGGATCGGTGCCTGCGATCGCCGTACTTAGTCCGAGATTGATGCCGCCATAAGGCGGCGGCCTCCCGCTCTCATGACAGGTCGCGCAAGCCGCGGCATAGATTGAACCGCCGGGAGCATTGGCCCGCGGAGCCGACGCGGGAGCTGATTTGGCTTGCGCCAGGGCCGCCTCGCCCTGCCGCTTGTGGTCCGGCGTCGGCGCACCGAACATATCGGCCATATAGGCCGCGATGGCCTGAACATCGCTTGCGGCGACCTCCGACAGATTGCCGACCACCTGCGCCATCGGTCCGCGCGCGGTGCCGTGATCGGGATGCGAGCCGTCGCGCAAATAAGCGAACAACGCCTCCATATCCCACGGCACCGGCGACGGAGATTGAGCGTTGATCGGATAGGCGTGCCAGTTGTCGACGTCGCCGCCGGCAAATGATGCGCTCGTGCGCTCCGCGCCGAGCGCATTGCGCGGTGTGTGGCAGGCGCCGCAATGCGCGAGCCCCTCGACCAGATAGGCGCCGCGATTCCATTCCGCGCTCTTGGTATTGTCCGGCCGGTAAGTGCCGCGATGCAGAAACAAGAGCTTCCAGCCGGCGACGAGGACGCGATGATCAAGCGGAAAGGCGAGCTGGTTTTGGCGCACCGGCGCGCGAACCGGCTCCCGCGTCATCAGGAAGGCATAGAGCGCGGCATCATCCTCATCGCTGACATTGGTGAAGTGATCATAGGGAAATGTCGGATAGAGGTGCTGGCCGTCACGATCAACGCCCGAGCGCATGGCGCGGCGGAACGCCGCTTCAGACCATCGACCGATTCCTGTCTCGGGATCCGGCGTGACGTTGGTAGAAAAGATCGTGCCGAACGGGGTCGGCACCGGAACGCCTCCGGCAAAACTTTTGCCACCGCGCGCGGTGTGACAATCCCCGCAGTTTCCGATAGCGGCTAGTTCACGGCCGCGCTTGACCAGATTGGTATCGAACGACTGCGGCTTGGGCGGATCGATCGCGGCAATCGCCGGCCGCCACGCAACCGCAAACGCACCGGCCGCGCCGCCGACGCATAGCGCGGCAAAAATGCCGCCGATGATCCCAGACTTCGTCATTCGTACCGATAGCTTTTTGGAATTGTTCCTAGCACGAAACCTGAGCCTGTGGCTGGTCGCAGGACCGCATCACCGGCTGTTGACCTCGGCGATTCGATCAAGCACCTGCGCCGCAGCGTGAGCTAGAAACCGGCGACGGCGCGGGATGTTCCATCAACCATGCCTGAGGTGGCGGGTGCATTAGCAACCAGGACTGCGAGCATGATCAGGCGATCCATTTTTATCGCCGGCCTCGCTACCGCGGTAGTTCTGGTATGATCTTGAGCTTCTTCCGCCGAGCCAACGGTGGCGACCATGCGCCCGCGCCTTACCGGGCCGCAGCCTGCGTGTCGGCGCTACTGAAATTGCATTCTCTAAAACGGAACGCAATCTCATCGAGTGCGCGCCGTTCCCACTCTTCCGCCTGCGCCAGCCAGAAAAGCCTGCGCTCGGCGTCGTGCGCTGCGCGCTCCCGGCACATGGATTCCTGACCGCGAATTTCCACAAGCTTGTTCATGAACTCCACTCCAACGGTGTGAAGCCGATTTGCGCCGGCATTTTAGCAGACCAACGGCGAGAGTCTCTCAATTTGCTGTGTGAAACATGGCAGTAGCTCTGTCCCGGCGACGCCGGCAGGAATCATGTCGCAGCGCAACACATTTACGACAACCGGGCCAGCAATCACGCAAGATACGCGGTTCGCCTGTCACATCCCTGTCGCGCGAACAACGCAAGGAGGGCCGACCCGAGCTTTAGAAGGAGCGGCGAGCGATGCCCGGACCGAGAACACCGTGAGCGCATGGGTCGCACTTCTTGGCGCTGGCCTGCTTGAGATCGGATGGGCGCTGGGCCTGAAATATTCCGACGGCCTCACCCGGTTTTGGCCGACGGTTGCAACCCTGGTTGCGATCGCTTTCAGCTTCGGATTGATGGCGCTTGCGCTGCGCTCCCTGCCATTCGGTACCGCCTATGCTGTTTGGACGGGGATTGGAGCCGCCGGCTCCATCATCGTCGGGGTTCTCCTCTACAGCGAACCGGCCGATCCCGTTCGCATCCTTTGCCTGACGCTGATTGTCGCCGGAATGGTTGGACTGAAGCTCAATTCACCGGTCTGATTCTGCCGCCGCAAATTCGCTGTAATCATTTCAACCGACACGATGATGTGACCAAAACGTCAGCGGATCGTGATCGTCTTCGAGATACAACAATTTCCACAGGCCTTCACGCCACACCGAAATCCTGACTCATTACGGTCGCACCGTTTTCATGCGGTATTTGTAAGAGGATCTCGCGAAGCATCTTCGAGGAAACATCAGCGTGGAATCGGACTACGACCTTACACCCGATCAATGGGAAGCGCTGAAGGCGCTTCGTGCGCCGGCGCGTCTTGCTTCCAGTCGATTTGCTCTTGAGCAACTGGTCGCGCTTGAGCTTGCCGCGATAGACGATGGGCACCCGGTCATTACTCCGATGGGACGCAAGGTCCTGGTCCGAGGCTCTTCAAGATTGCTGGACCTCGTGGCCTAAGGTACCTTGAGCGTGGAGGCGTCGTTCGGCCGCCCGTAGATCGCCTCAAGTTGCTCGACCGTCGCGAGAACCGACATCGACTATCTCCCGGTATTGGACCCGCCTATTGGTCCCAGCGATCGCCCTTGACGATCCGCACCAGCTGGCGCGCGTGATATTCGGCGCTGCTCATATTCACGATCGTGACATCGGGCGTTGCCGAAGCGTCGTCGACGGTTCGACCGAGCCGTTGCTCGATCCGGCCGTCACTGCCGCGCCCGCGCGAGGCGAGGCGCTCGGCAAGGATTTCGGGCGGCGCCGTGATCGCGATCACCATCACGTCGAGGTAGGCGCGGCGCAAAGCACCGATCACGGTGCGCGAGACATTTGCGATCACGGTGCGGCCCGCGCGGATATCGTCATCGATGGCGCTACGCAGGGCATAGCAATGGCCATGCGCTTCCCAGTTGACGGCAAAGGCTCCGCGCTCAACGGCGTCCCGGAAGGCCCCTGGGCTCAGCTGCTCATTGTCTTCCGACGCGGTTGCCGCCCGCGTGATCGCGCGGCGTGGAAAGACGATATCAGCGTCATCGGCGCACGCCGCCTTCGCCAAACCAAGCAGCGTATCCTTCCCGGCCCCGCTCGGGCCGACCACCAGAACAAGCCGTCCCGGTCCGATCGCCGCCGGTCGCCCCACTGATATGGCCGGTGCTTCGCTCATGCCACCCGCCGTCCTTCGCGCCAGACGCAGCGCACGACTGGAATATCGCCGGCGACATGCACGCGGATCAGATCGGCGCGCCTGCCGGCCGTGATCTCTCCGCGGTCGGCGAGACCGACGGCTTCCGCCGGCCTCTTGGTGACGGTGCGCACCGCGGACGCAAGGTCAATCGCCGGAACGCGCTGCGGCAATTGCAACGCCGCCATCAAGAGGCTCGAGGGAATATAGTCGGAAGACAGGATGTCGAGCAGCCCTTCGCGGGCGAGATCGACCGCAGCGATGTTGCCGGAATGCGAGCCGCCGCGCACCACGTTCGGCGCGCCCATCAAAATGCCGATGCCGGCCCGATGCAGTCCGCGCGCGGCTTCTATCGTGGTCGGAAATTCCGCCACCGATACGCGTTCGCGGATCGCGTCGGTGACGTTCTCTTCCGTGGTGTCGTCGTGGCTGGCAAGCGGTATCTCATATTGACGAGCCAGCGCCACGATTTCGCGCATGTTGGCCGCCGCATAAGCCTTCTGGTAGGCAAAACGCCGTTCGAACAGCACATCCAATTCGGCGTCGGTCATTCCCGCGCCCTTGCCGCGGTAATAGTCGCGCAGCTTGACTTCATCGCGGAATTGACGCTGCCCCGGCGTGTGATCCATCAAAGACATCAACCGTACGTCCGGCCGTCCGATCAGTTCCTTGGCTTCCGCGACCACGCTCGGCATCGGGATTTCGCAGCGCAGATGCAGAAAGTGATCGGCACGCAGGAAATTCGCGTCGCGCGCCGAAGTGATCGCCTCGGCCAGCACGCCTGCCCTGCCGTCGACTTCCTCGGCGCCGTCTTCACGCCAGACGCGCAGCGAATCCAGCACCGTGGTGATCCCGGCGGTCGCCAGCTGCCCGTCATAGGAGATGACGGAGGCAATCGGATTCCAGAAGACTTTTGGGCGCGGCACGTAATGCGCTTCCAGATGATCTGTGTGCAGCTCGATCAAACCCGGCATGATCAAATCGCCGGCGGCATCCTCGCTGCCGGCCGGAGCGCTCCCCTCGCCTACCCCGGCGATGCGGCCGTCGGCAAAAGCGATCCAGCCGTATTCGATCACGCGATCCGCCAAAACAATCCTGGCGTTGCCGATGACGGCGTCGGATTTGGTCGGGCTCATCTTTGGTCTCTCTTCATGCCGCGGCCGCAAACGAGGTCGCGTCGACGACCCGGTCGGCGATCAGACGGCGGATTTCGTCGTCATGAACGATTGCGACTATAGCACCGCCCGCACGTTTCTTTTCATCGATCAGACTAACGACGACCTCGCCATTGCGGCATCGAGCGAAGCCGTCGGTTCGTCCAGGAGCAGGATCGGAAGTTCACAGATGAAGCCGCGCGCGATGTTGACGCGCTGTTGTTCGCCACCCGAGAAGGTCGAAGGCGGCAACATCCACAGCCGCTCCGGGATATTGAGGCATCGCAAGAGCTTGCCGGCCTGCTCGCGCGCTTCCGCGCGCGCTGCGCCGGTCATCACCAGCGGCTCGGCCACGACATCGAGGGTCGGAACGCGCGGCACCGCCCGCAGGAACTGGCTGACATAACCGATGGTGTCGCGGCGGACGCTCAGGATCTCCCGCGGTTCGGCCGTGGCAAGATCGATGACATTGCCCTGATGGCGGATGCCGATCCGGCCGCCATCGCAGCGATAATTGCCGAACATCATCTTCAGGATCAACGATTTTCCCACGCCGGAGGGGCCGGCCAGCACCACGCACTCGCCCGCGTTGACGTGAAAGGACACGCCGCGCACGACCGGCAGCTTCACCCCACCTTGCAACTGCATGGTGAAGGTCTTCTCCGCATTGGCGATGTCGATCATTGCGATCATTGGCGCGCTCATGCCGGCAAAAATCGAAGAGACGAGCAGCTGGGTATAGGGTTCGCGGGGATCGTCAAGCAGCTGTCGGTCAGCCCGGTCTCGATCACCCGACCTGCCTTCAATGACGGCAGGATACATC
>JBATYU010000099.1:0-8728 GCA_049674245.1 Bradyrhizobium sp.
AAAGATGCTCGCCACGGCACCGACGGCTCACACCAATACGATACTCATCACGCACCAGCCGAACATTGCCGCGGCGCTCGGCAAGGACTGGTTCGACGTGAAGGAAGGTGAGGCTTCGGTCTTCCGCGCGGCGGATGGCAGCTACAAGCTGGTCGCCCGCGTGCAGATGGACGAATGGCCGCGTATCGCTGCGGCGGCGAAGTGACCCTGCTGGATTCCACGCCGGCTGGTTGAGCGCCCTCGCGCTCATTATGAAGCCGCTATTTTATCGATGCCCGAAAACTGGCGACGTAGTCCAGCATTTCATTGCGGAATGTCGCGCGAGCTCAGGTCTGCATTTCATCAATCGCGCCCACCGGCAAGATTACGGGCGACCAGTAAGGCCGCCTCAGTTGGCGGCCTCCTTCATGCGCCCACAATGCCGACCAGCTCTAATATAGGATTGATCCGGTGTCGTTTGCTGATAGCCTGACTATTCGGCCCGAAATTCGAATCGCAAAATCATGGGAAGTCTGGCTCTTCTCGACCTGATGGGCGGCGTGGCGCTGCTGCTGTGGGGCCTGCACATGGTCCACAGCGGAATCCTGCGTGCGTTCGGCCCCGATCTCCGCAGACTTCTTGCGGGAGCCTTGAGAAACCGCTTCGCGGCATTCGCTGCTGGCGTTGGTCTCACCGCGCTTTTGCAGAGTAGCACCGCGACGGCTCTCATCACCAGTTCATTCACGGCGGAAGGTCTGGTCAGCCTTGTTCCGGCTCTCGCGATCATGCTTGGCGCGAATGTTGGGACCACGCTGATCGTTCAGATTTTGTCTTTCAATATCGCTGGTGTCGCTCCGGTGCTTTTCATTCTCGGGCTCGTCGCATTCCGCAGCGGAGCCCGTTCGCGCATCAAGGACATCGGCCGCGTCTCGATCGGTCTCGGCCTGATGCTGCTGGCGCTGCATATCCTGTTGGATACGCTGGCACCCGCAGAGAACGCCCCCGGCGTCCGCATCTTCATGAACGCCGTCACGAGCGATCCGATTCTGTGCATCGTGATCGGCGCAGTCGTTACGTGGGCGGTGCATTCAAGTGTCGCCACCGTATTGCTGACTATGTCGCTGGCGTATGCGCACTTCGTCTCGCCTCTCGCGGCACTGGCGCTCGTGCTCGGCGCCAATCTCGGCAGCGCCATCAACCCGATCTTCGAAGGGGCACGCCGAGCCAACCCGGCAAGTTACCGTCTTCCACTTGGCAATCTCATCAATCGGCTGGTCGGCGTGCTCCTGATCGCGCCATTGCTACGCCCGATCACCGAGATATTTCAGGCGTGGCAGCCGGACCTCGCCAAGCTGACCGCAGAATTTCACATCGTATTCAACGTGGCAACGGCCATTATTTTCATCGGCTTGCTCGACGGCTTAGCGCAGCTGTTGGAAAAGCTTCTTCCGAATCGAGTTCGGGAAGCCGACCCGTCGCGGCCACGTTATCTCGACGAAAGCGCGCTGGAGACGCCGTCGCTCGCGCTGGCGGACGCTGCGCGCGAAACGCTACATATGGGCGACCACGTCGAGATCATGCTGCGTAAGGTGATGACCGCGATCATGACCAACGATCGTCCATTGGTGGACCAGGTGTCTCGGATGGACAACAGCGTCGATAGTCTCGACGAGGCGATCAAGCTTTATGTAACCAAGCTCACCCGCGGCAGTCTCGACGAGCGCGAGGGAAAGCGGGCAATGGAGATCATTTCCTTCGCTATCAATCTTGAGCACATGGGCGATATTATCGATAAAAATCTGAGCGAACTGGCGATAAAAAAGATCAAGCGTAGATTCCAATTTTCGCCGGAAGGCGCAGAAGAACTATCGGCGTTCCATAAACGAACAACGGACTCACTTCGGATCGCGTTCGGCGTATTCATGTCAGGCGATGTCAATGAGGCGCGCAAGCTTCTCGCGGAGAAGGCTCTTCTGCGCAACACCGAGCTTGCCGCTACCGAAAGACATCTGGACCGCTTGCGCGAGGGCCGCCCCGAGACCATAGAAACCACATCGCTGCATCTCGATGTGCTACGCGATCTTCGCCGCATTCACTCGCACATCTGTTCTGTCGCTTATCCCGTACTCGACGCCGCGGGCGAATTATCTGCCAATCAGAATGCCCAAAGCGATGTGATGGCGATTCCTAAATCCGCAGAACTTCCATCAACCCGGTGACGAACGCCGGCGCAGCCGTCTTATTGTTTGGCGGCGTTAGGCCGGCGGGACTTCGGAAGCGGAGCGGTCAAAATACGCAAAGGTAATGCTGGTCAGACTTCCCAACACGGACCAGAACACAAGACTGGTCACGGTGACCGTCACGGCGAACTGATGAGACAGCGATGTTGGCACGCTCGTCTCGACATTCTCCAGTTCAGGGGCGCCAACCAGATACGGCAGAATGATCAGTATCAGCCCAGCGATCGAAGCTGGCGCTGTGCGGCGCAAGAAGATCAGGCTTAGGCCTCCGGCCGCGGCGAGCGCTGCCAGCACCCACCAGATTTGTCGGGATAAAAGAGGCGCAGCCGGAACGCCCGGCAATTCGGGTGGAAGGCCGAGGCCCGGAGCAAGCGTAAACACAGTGAACCCGGCGAGCCCCCATATCAGCCCTTCGTGCCAACGGATGCCATCAGCGCCATGGCCCGTTCGAAACGCAAACAGTGCGGCCAGGACCAGTGCGAAACCGATCGCCGTCAGCACATTCGCAGCCGCAGTGAAGGCATTGCGTTGCAGTCCGTCCTCAGGCTCCCAGGCTTCGGCCCCGTGTTCGTGTTCGGCAACCGCGGATTCGGCATGGCTGTGGCCGACCGTCACGGGCGCGGACGGCGGCTCAGCCGATTTGGCCCGTTGGCCCTTTTCGTAGGTCTCGGCCTTGAGGATCAGGGGCACGGTACCGAGCTGCTGGATGACCGTGATGACCGCGCCGGCGGCTATGCCGGCAACCACGGCCGAGAACACAATGGAGCGAAACAGGTGCATGGGCTAGTGACACGGGAACGCATTCGAGTGCCGCACGTCGTGAGCGGCATTGTGCACGACGTCAATGTGCGAGAAGCCGACCATCGCGACGATAAAGATGCCGAGCGCCATGGCGAGAGTGGCCTGCGCAATCCGGCCAACATTGGTGACGGCAACCGGTAGATGGGCGGTCTGAGACTGTGTCATCGGCATTCTCCGTGTCCATGCACTGCTATACTATGAGTTTTCGAACGATGTCACGACTGGTCAGATGAAAGTTTGTCCGGATCGGTATGTTGTTTTGCGCGATCTTGGCGCTTGCGGCCGCTTCGAACGCATATTCGACCCGATCGAAGTAGCGCAGACAGTCCTCGGCCGTCGGTTCGGACCCGAGCAGCGTTCGGAATGCGCGCCGATGCACCGCGCACGACGCCGAATGTGTCTCGACCGGAAAGGTCAAGGCATCGATATCCGAGCGCCATGAGGCTCGTCTCTTCGAGGTACGATCAGTTGGCATGATCCGACCAGCATAGCGCATCATAGAGGCGCCTCGCTAGAACTGCCAGTGCGCGCGGGCGGCGAGGATATTGGCAGGACCGCGGTCGGCGTTATAGCCCGGATTTTTGAGGTACTGATAGTCCAGGCTGAGCCTGGTCGAGGGCGTCAGGGCGTAGCTGTAATAGGCCTCGAAAATTTTCTCCGAAGCGTAATTGGGCAATCTGCCGTCGCCGACCAGGATGCCCAGCCCGCCGGCGTTGAGGAAGGCCGCGTGCGTGCCGCTGATGCCGTTGACCACGCCGGCGATGCCGATGGTATCGTCCGGCCGGCCCCATGACCTGCCGTTGATCGAAACCCCGCCCGACACCGTACGGTCGATGTCGGTGAAATCCCAGGGCTCGATGTTGCCGTCGGCCCAGCCTGCCCGGAAAAACACGCCGATGCTGTCGGCGAGTTGCTGTTCGAGGTTGAGGCTGACGCCGGGCCGGCTTGCATAGGAACGCACCGCATTGATGTCGGCTGATTGTCCCGTTGCCTGCGCGAGCGCGAGGGCGGCGGAGAAGTTGCCGGCGCGCCCGCGGCTCAGGAAGCCTGTGACCTTGATCTTGCCGGGCTGTTCCCAAAGTACGTGACGCTGCTCGATCTCAGCGACAAGCTGGAACTGCTGGAAGGTCGGATCGAGCGCATAGGCGCTGGGGCTGGTGCCGCCGGCCGGCGTGACGGAGAGGTCGAACACGCCGCCGCGCAGCGTCCAGCGGCCGGCATACCATTCGGCGGCGGCGCCATAGGTATAGCCCCAGCCGTCGCCGGCGTAATCGAAGGTGCCGGCATTGATCACGGACCAGTTGAGAAAATCGACCTTCGGGTTGTTGGCGAAGCGATTGGTGTCGAAAATATCGGCGATGCCGAACCGTCCCGCCGTCAGCACCAGTCGGTCGGTACTGCGCGTGCCTGCGAACTGATAGAAGTCATCGTCGACCTTCTCGATGTCGCCGCCGAGATTGATGGTCTGGCGAACAAAGGCGCGCTGCAGGCGGGCGTAGGGGTAGGTCGAACCGAGCTTGTAGGATTCGGCGCTGGGAAAGCCGGCGGCGCCATGGGTGTTGTTGAATCCAAAGCCCTGGTCGATTTCGGGATTGGCCCAGAACTCGGCGCCCGGCCACAGTTTTATGCCGGTGGACAGCGTGAGGTCGAAGGTCTCGCGACCAAGCGCCACGCCCGAGAGGCTGTTTGTCCCGTCATAGGGCGAGCGAAACGAGGGGTGTGCCTGCTCGGCAAAGGTCGCCTGGCCGTGCACGGCGAAGACGCTAGCGACAGGCACCAATCGCGATGTGGCGAAGACGGACGGCAGCGCGGGATCATCGAAACGATAATTCAAGCCAAGGCGAAGCTGCTGCAACGAAAAGTCCGACCTGATGCGCTGGCCGGAGGCGGGATAGGTCACGCTCGCGGCGGGATAGCCGGTCCACAGATATTCGCCTTTCACGGTCCAGCTCGGCGCGATCGGCACCTCGACGCCTGCACCGGTGGCCCAGCCGAGCCGCGCGAACATGCGGTCTTCGGCGTTCCCGGTCGCCGCCTGCGTCAAAATCTGCTGGTTGTAGGTCCAGGCGAAACCGAAGGTGGCGTAGAACAGCCAGTGGCCGGGCGCAAAGCCGATGCGGCCGCGCACCGTTCCGGACGACAACACGGTCTCGCTGTAAGTCGCAGCGCCAAGCGTTGGCGACGTGAAATTCGCAATGCCGCCGATCGAAAGCCCGTCGAGGTCCGCAAAGGCGGGAAAGGACGCATCGGCCTCGATGCCGAGCACGACGCGGTTGGGCAGCATGTAATTATAGCCGCCCTGAACGCCCATCAGGAAGCTGCCGCCTTCAGTGAAGGCGTTGGGCGATCTGTAAAGTCCAAGCCGATCCGAGATCGCGGGCGCAACGCCGTCGAGCGAACTGGCGCGCCAGTCCGAATGTCCGCCCGCAAGGCCTGTATGCCCGCCGACATAGAAGCCGCTCCAATCATAGGCCGGCGAAGGCGGCGGCGCCTTGGTCGCTGAGATGGAAAAATCGCCGGCGAATCCATCTGATGCAACAAGCGCAAAGGCCGCCGCCCAAGACGCCGAAGACGCGCAAGCCCGCTTTGAAGCGGTCTGGATCGCCGATTTCAGGGAAATAGAAGATTTAACACGTGCAGCCATGGCGGCTCCTCCGTCTGCGAGACAAGTTCCTCTTTGTCATCGCAGCGAAAGACCGCCCCGGGCGCGCGCACCGCACGCCGGATGGATGACCGTTCAGGCCGGTCTCCTGACTTGCGGGTCGATGCTCTGTTTCCGCCTTCCCGGGCAACGAGATGCCCAGTGGCTTTCTGGAAAAGAGCTCACCGCCTACAGTTGCGGGCGCAGTTGCGGATTTGGCGAAGCCTCACCGCATTCCCATCTCGCTGGTCTTGCGACCAGCGAACCTGAACGCAGCCATCATCAAGGTAATACTGGCCCTGTCAACGCGATCAGGCATATTTCGTATTTAGAGCCTATCCAAATGGGCTGGCCAATGGGCTGGCGAGGCATCCAGACCACGCCTGGTAGGGAAATTTTACAGGGCGACTTCATCGCGCTTTGACACGGCTTGAACAATTTCGCATTTTATTCTTAAAGAGCCGGCAGAAATATGCATGCCGTTATCAGGGGAGTACACGCGATGGGTAGCCGGTTCGCTGTCATATGTGCAGTCATCGGGGTGTTTTGCGTTACGACGGGCGGCACTGTTTCAAAAGCAGTCGCCTCCGATGTTATTGACGAGTGGGCAAACGTGAAGACGCCCGCTGCCCCGGACCTCAAGCCGGTGACCGTTGATCCAAAGACGACAGCGCTCCTTATGGGCGACCTGGTGACCCCGCTTTGCGGCAAGCGGCCGCGCTGCGTGGCCGCGATTCCTGCGATGAAGAAGCTCCTTGGCGAAGCGCGCGCGGCAAAGGTCGCGGTGATCTATAGCCTGCCGCCTAACACGGCGACGGCGGATATCATACCCGATGTTGCCGCGGCCGCCGATGAGCCGTCCGTGCAATCCGGCGTGGATAAGTTTTTCAAGACCAATCTGGAACAGATCCTGAAGGACAAGGGTATCCAAACTCTCATCCTGGTCGGCACCTCGGCCGAGGGCCTCGTGACTTATACCGGCGGCGAAGCCGCATTGCGCGGACTCAATGTGGTTGTCCCAGTCGACGGAATGGCGTCGATCGAACCATTTGCCGAGCAATACGTGGCCTGGCACATGACCCACGCACCGATCGTCTCCCCCAAGGTGACGCTGACGCGGACCGGCATGATAAAGTTCTAGACGCCCCCGAGCAGACAAGACGGGGCCGCACGGGAATTATCTTCCAAGTGAGGAGCAAACGTCCTAACGTAAACGCTTCGCGATCCGTGAGTTACCGCGATGCGAGCCCGAGTAAGAAAAGTCGCTCATGTTTTCGAACGCATTGGGCTTGCGATGGCCGGAGCGGCAAGCGGACTGTTTGTTGGCGCTCACGTGGGATCAAGTATCGCCTTGCTGACGTCGCAAGGTTTTTTGTTGGTAATGATGATTAGCGGTGCAATTGGGTTTTACCTGGGAATTGATACTCCCCCGCAGATATTTGAGCACGGGCCCAGTCGAAAGGTCGATGCTGCCGAATTTCTCAGCGCCGCGGGTACCTTTCTCGCCGCCCTGACGGCATTTGTATCAGTTGGTGTGATTGTGCTTCACGACAATACGCACATCTTTTGGACGACCATGATTCTGCTGGCATGGACGATTGGCGTGACAATGCAAATTGTTGCGGGAGCGATCGCACGCTTTCGTGCGCGTTGACCCAACCGAAAATTACCTTCATTGGGGCCGCGATCGTTAGTGAGAGGTAGCAGCCTCTACCGGCGCCACATAGAGACCGTCTTCGGGCGGTCTTCTTGCTCAGCTCGGCCCATTTCGGACATTGGACAACGAAGAAATTATCTGAAGCGCAGATTTTCAGGAGTGAGCTCGCTGATCGCGGTGCACCCCATCAGCTTCATTCCCCGCTCGATCTCCGCTCGCATCAGGCCAAGGGCCCGCTCAACGCCGGCCTGACCGGCCGCCGCGAGCGGATAGAGATAGAAGCGCCCGACCCCAACGGCTTTGGCCCCCAGCGAGAGCGCCTTCAGTACATGGGTCCCGCGCTGGATTCCTCCATCCATGATCACATCGATTCGATCCCCCACGGCATCGACAATTTCAGCGAGCTGATCGAATGCCGCTCGCGAGCCGTCCAGCTGCCGGCCGCCATGGTTGGAGACTACGATGCCGGTGCAACCGATCTGAACGGCGCGTTTGGCATCTGCCACCGACATCACACCCTTCAGGCAGAATTGCCCGTTCCAGAGCTGGACCAGTTGAGCCACATCGTCCCAGTTCATGGAGGGGTCCAGCATTTCGGTAAAATACTTTCCGATCGATACGGCCCCGCCGCTCAGGTCGATGTGTTCGTCGAGTTGCGGCAGTTTGAAGCCCTCATGAGTGACATAGTTGATACCCCACATCGGCTTGATCGCGAATTGCAGCATCCCGCCAAGTGTCAGCTTGAACGGAATGGTAAACCCAGTGCGCAGGTCACGTTCGCGGTTGCCGCCGGTGATGCTGTCCACGGTCAGTAACATGATCTCGACGCCGGCTTGTTTCGCGCGCAGTATCAGGGCGCGGTTGAGACCGCGGTCCCTGTGATAATAGACTTGAAACACCTGCGGAGTATCGTGCGCTTTCCGTAACTCCTCCAGGCTCACGGTGCCCAGCGAGGATACGCCAAACATGGTGCCGTACTTCGCCGCCGCGGCGGCGACAGCCCGTTCACCCGTGTGGTGAAACAGGCGTTGCAGCGCGGTGGGAGAGCAATAGATCGGCATGGCGAGCTTCTGTCCCATTACGGTCACCGACATATCGACGTTCTCCACGCCGCGAAGCACGTTGGGCACCAGATCGCAGCGCTCGAAGCTGGCGGTATTCCGGCGACAGGTTGTCTCGTCGTCAGCCGCTCCGTCGATGTAGTCAAAGATCGGACGCGGCAAACGTCTTTGGGCTAGCCGCCGGAAATCATGAAAGTTGTGACAGTCGCGCAAATGCATCTTCTACCCCCGCTTTCACGAGTAGCGCGACGCTATACTCGCAAGCCTGCATTTGCACCATGCGTGCACGGCCCTACCCTGCGCGCGCCGCGCGCCGCAGCGACTGCGGCGGCTGGCCGAAGGCGCGGAT
>JBATYU010000100.1:0-5388 GCA_049674245.1 Bradyrhizobium sp.
GCCGTACCCAGGGCGGTGTATTCCATGCGTTCGGCCGAGCCGAGATTGCCGACCACGGCCTCTGCAACGTGAATGCCAAAGCGCGTGACAAACGGCGGCAAACCTTCGGACTCAAATTGGATATTCAGCTGTTCGTTGGCTTTCTTGCCTGCAAGCACCGCTCGACAGGCACGCTCGACGTGGTCTGGTTGCGGATTGGGTGCGTTCCAGAACACCATCACCGCATCGCCGATGTATTTGTCTACTGTTCCACCCTCGGCAAGGAAAGCCTCCGTCAGTGCGGTGAAATACCGAGATGCCTGGCGCATCAGGGTGTCGGGATCGGCGGACTCGGCGATGGTGGTGAACCCGCGGACGTCCGTAAAAACGATTGTGATTTCCTGTCTGACGCCGCCCAGTTCGGTGGAAATGGATTTATCGAGAAGGCCCCTGACAATCTCCTTGGGAACAAAGTGCGCGAACGACCAGATGGCATGCTGCGCAAGGTTCACCGTGATGCCAAGCTCGTGAATCTCTTTTACATGCGATGTCAGCGGCAACGGATTGGGAGCGGCCATGGTCTGGAGCTTGCCGGCCTCACCGGTTATTTCTTTCAAGGAGCGAGACATCCGGCTGCCGAAGAACCAAGCAGCAGGAATAAAAGCGGCGCCGGAGATCAACGCGAGGATCGTCGCGATGAAATGCGATTTCTGAATTTCGGGTACAAAGTCATCTTGTGCAGCCAGCAATATCATGTGGCCGCTCATTTCGCGCCCGAGCGAGAATTGCTTCAGCCGAAACAGATAGTTCGTCCCGTCCTCATCGCGGACGCTTCCCTCATAACGGTCGCCGCCGTTCCAGCCCTTCAAGACCGCCGCCGCGATTCCACGGTCAAGTTCCTTGACGGTGGGTAGTCGCGGCTGCGAAGGATGCGTCATAGTGTTGGCGACGAATTGCTTGAGGTCGGGATGGGCGATGAGCACACCGCTAGAGTCGAACATCAAGGCAATTCCGCGCTTTCCGGGCCGCTGCGCGTCGACGAAATCACTGAAGTTGTCGAGCTTGAGCGGCAACGACGCCGCGCACTGTCCCCCGGAGCGGAGCGCTCACTGTAATCACGGGCGTTGCGATATTGAACGAAACGTAGGGTGATGAAATGAGCAATCGGTCGGCCCGCATTGTGTCGCCGTACCATGACCGCTTGCGCGCGTCGTAGCCGTATTTCCACAGGTCGAATTGTTCGAGCTGGTCGCCTTGCTGATCTTCGAAGATTCGCCTCATGGGCAGCGCCCCACTTGGGGTTGGGCGGATCAGGTGAATGTTAAAGGCGGCCTCCGGAGGCGCCCGCAGCACTTCACGCTGCTCGCCGTTCAGTTGGCGCACGTTTCGCACCTGTAACCAACAGCCATCGTCGTAACCAACGTAGACACTGTCCAATTGTGGCAGTTCATGTAGCGCGACTTTGAAGAGGGAGATTGCGCGATCGACTTCGGTCCGTTCGGCCGAATCCGCGAGGCTGGAGCTGGCCGCCAATACGCGCACCAGCGTGGCTATCTCGGATACCTCGCTCTGAAGCCGACCAAAGGACTTTTCGCTGGCCGCGTCCATGTAGGCCGCCGCCGCCTGCACCGTGGTCAGGTTAAACGTGCGGGATTGGATCAAGATCAGGAGCGTAGCCAAGGCGGCGATAAAGGCCATCACCGCGGAGGTAATTGTCGTTCGGAATCCAAACATCTTCGAGGTCCTGATAAATTAGGTCAGCAGACTTGCGCCTTCCAAATCCCGGTTGGCCTCGGTGGGGTATTCGATTGGATTCAACCTTTGTGCGAAACCTGCCTGAAATCCGTGCCCGCGGCAACTTTCCATTCTTGATTAGCGTGCCAGCGTCCTTTGGCACGGCGCAACCGCGCCTTTGCCCACCCGCGACAACCGTCCTCACAGCTCCCGCGCATTACTAAACGCGAACGACGACACCCGTCTGGTGTTCTCGTCCAGGATCAGGGTGCGGGTGATCGGCGGCTCGGCGCGCTGGCTGCAATTCTCGCGCTCGCAAAGCCTGCAGTTGACGCCGATCGGCGTGCCCTCGGCTTTTTCCAGATCCATGCCAGCAGCGTAGACCAGCTTTGCGGCGTGGCGGATTTCGCAGCCGAGCCCGATGGCGAAACGCGGCTGCGGTTGCGGATGCGGCGCCACCGGCCGGCGCACCATCTGCGCGATCGAGAAATAACGGCTTCCATCGGGCAGCTCGATCACCTGCTTGAGCAGGCGGTCCGGCGTATCGAAGGTCGAATGCACGTTCCACAACGGGCAGGTGCCGCCGAATTTCGAGAACGGAAACGTGCCGGAGGAAAATCGCTTGGAGACGTTGCCGGCATTGTCGACGCGCAGCAGGAAAAACGGCACGCCGCGCGCATTGGGCCGCTGCAAGGTGGTGAGGCGGTGACAGACCTGTTCGAAGCCGGCATTGAAACGCTGCACCAGCACGTGGACGTCGTAGCCGAGCTGCTCGGCGGCGCCATGGAAGGCCTGATAGGGCATCATGACGCTGGCCGCGAAATAATTCGCCAGCGTAATCCGGTAGAGCCTTCGCGTGGTGTCGTCGAGCGGGCCGGCGCGGCCAACGATGGTCTCGAAGATCGCGCCGCATTCGGCGAGCCCGATCTGGAAGGCGATCTGGAAGCTGCGGCCCGGCCCATCGATCAATTCCGACAGCAAGAGTTGCCGGCGGTGCCGGTCGAACCGCCGCAGCGTCTCGCGCATCACGTCGACCGGCATGATGCGGGTGGCGACCGAATGCTTTTCGCGCAGCCGCGTCGCAAGCGCGGCAAACAGCCCCTCGGCCGGCACGTTCAACTCGTCGCGCAGGTTTTCCGCCGCCTGTTCGAGCTCGGGGAAATAATTGCGGTTGGCCTCGATCAGCTCGCGGACGCGTTCGACCGGATTGGCCTCGAATCGGCTTCCCTCGTCACGATCGGCCATTTGGGCGGCGACCAGGGTTTCGCCGCGGCGGGCCTCGGTATAGGCGGCGTACAGCCGCTGCAAGGCGTGGGTGACGCCGGGACAGAGTTCGGCAAGATCGCGCAGCTCCTGTTTCGGCAGGTCGATCTGGCGGAACAGCGGGTCGGAAAAAATCTCGTTCAGCTCGGCGAAGAAACGATCCTCATCGGCAGTCGCAAGATCGCGCAAATCGAGGTCATAGGCCTCCGCCAGCCGCAGCAGGATCTGCGCCGTTACCGGGCGCTGGTTGCGCTCTATCAGGTTGATATAGCTGGGGGAAATGCTGAGGCCCTCGGCAATCTGGGTCTGCGACAGGCCCAATTGCTGGCGGATGCGCCGGAAGCGCGGACCGACAAAAAGTTTCTTTCCGGAATCGGCGGCCATGGGCGCCTCGTTGACCCCTTTCGAGAAGCATTTTGTGACAAGATTTACAAAATGACACCTATGACAAGTTTATATGTTACATGACATCACCATTCAATAGCAAGTGGTATATACGAATTAGGAAGTTTAGCGTTTAGCTCTTGCCACGCATCTCGCAATGCACTGTCACGAATGTCGATTGGAGAAAACGATGGCGAAGACCTTTGAACAGCTGGTTCCCGCGCCCGCAGGGCGTTTCGATGGTATCAGCCGACCCTACGGCCCGGCCGAGGTGGAGAAGCTGCGCGGCTCCGTGCCGATCGCTTACACGCTGGCCGAGAAGGGCGCCAATCGGCTTTGGAACGCGCTCAAGAGCGAGCCCTACGTGAATTCGCTCGGCGCCGTCACCGGCAACCAGGCGATGCAGCAGGCGCGCGCCGGGCTGCCCGCGATCTATCTGTCGGGCTGGCAGGTTGCGGCCGACGCCAACACCGCGGGCGCGATGTATCCCGACCAGAGCCTCTATCCGGCCAACGCGGGACCTGAACTGTGCCGCCGCATCAACCGCACTTTCCAGCGTGCCGACCAGATCGAGCACTCCGAAGGCGGCGCCAAGATCGACTGGTTCGTGCCGATCGTGGCGGATGCCGAAGCTGGCTTCGGCGGCCCGCTGAACTCGTTCGAAATCATGAAGGCCTATATCGAGGCGGGCGCGGCCGGCGTTCACTTCGAGGACCAACTCGCCTCTGAGAAGAAGTGCGGCCATATGGGCGGCAAGGTCTTGATCCCGACCGCAGCGCATGAGCGCAATCTGGTCGCGGCGCGTCTGGCCGCCGACGTCTGCGGCACGCCCACCTTCGTGCTGGCGCGCACCGACGCCGAGAGTGCAAAACTGATCACCGCCGACGTCGACGAGCGCGACCGCGAGTTCATCACCGGCGAGCGCACGGCTGAAGGTTTCTTCCGTCTCAAGCCCGGCACCGGTCTTGCTCACTGCATCAAGCGCGGCATCGCGTTCGCAAAATATGCCGATCTGTTGTGGTGGGAAACGTCGACCCCGAATCTCGGGGAGGCAAAAGAGTTCGCCGAGGCCGTGCACAAGGTCTATCCCGGCAAGATGCTGGCCTATAACTGCTCGCCCTCGTTCAACTGGGAAGCCAACATCGACAAGGCGACGATCGCAAAATTCCAGCGTGAAATCGCCGCAATGGGGTATAAGTTCCAGTTCGTGACCTTGGCGGGCTTCCACTCGCTCAACCACGGCATGTTCGAGCTGGCGCGCGGCTACAAGGTCGAGGGCATGGCGGCCTATTCCCGCCTGCAGCAGGCCGAGTTCGCCTCGGAGAAGTTCGGTTACTCGGCGACGCGCCACCAGCGCGAAGTCGGCACCGGCTACTTCGATCTGGTGTCGACCACCATCACCGGCGGCACCTCGTCGACCACCGCGCTCCACGATTCGACCGAGGCCGCGCAGTTCAAGGCGCACGGTTCGGAAATCAAGGTTCAGGCGGCCGAGTAAAGCCAGCCGGGCAACAGGAGACTAGGATGACCAAAGGCAGCAATTTCTGGGTGATTGGCGGCGAGTTCGGCTCGATGAACTTCCACAAGCTCGTGGAAGGCTCGGCCCAGGTGCAGGGTCCGTTCAAGACCCGCCAGGAGGCCGAGGATGCCTGGCGCGCCGTCTCGGAAGAGAACCGCCACAAGGCCGGCGTGCGCTTTTCCATCGTGGAAGAGCCCTCCCGCGTCTCGGCCTGAAGTTTCCGCATCTGACCAACGAACGTCCAAGGACCAGCGGCCCCATCCGGTTTTTCCGGATGGGGCCGTTCGGTTTCGAGACCATGGCGTTTTCAAGCGAATGCCTGCCCGCATGTGGATAGCGGCGTGCGAACCGGTTCGCGTCACGAAAACGCGTCAAAAACAAACTGCATCGGACAAGTCATTGGGAACAAAGGGCATTTGCGGAAAAACTGGTTACTGATAGGTTAAACGGGGCGCAACCCCGTTTGGACAAGACCAAAGGAAAACATGTCAGACGCGCAGAATACCGGC
>JBATYU010000101.1:0-16552 GCA_049674245.1 Bradyrhizobium sp.
AACCTCGACTACTGCAAGGGCTGCGGCATCTGCGCCCAGGAATGCCCCTGCGGTTCCATCCAGATGATCCCGGAAGCGATTTAAACAACGTGTGATTTATCTCTCGTTGAAGGACCGCTTGTGGCGCGAAGCGGTCATTCATTTGGGATATGATTTCGCGCCTTCTCGTTTATGAGTGCTGACTTGAACTTCTCACTTTTGCTAAATCTGGAGGAGTTGAAGCAATCGCTCCTGGATCCGCGTTTCACAAGGCAGCGAGCCGAAATCAGGCTGCCCCCCTCGACGCGAATGAAGGGTTAGTCGCAGTCTCGTTGGCCCGCGCACCTCTCGTCCCGTCGGCAGCCAGCTAGTTGACGCAAGTTAGGTGTGGAGATTCGGGACATCGTAAGCCGTCACGACAAAAAGCATCCAGGAGCGAAACAAATGGCCAGCCCATTCTACACGGCCGAGCACGAGGCCTATCGCGACGTGGTGCGCCGCTTTGTCGAAAAGGAGATCGAGCCCTACGCTCATGAATGGGACGAGGCCGGCGGATTTCCGCGGGCGCTCTACGAGAAGGCCGCCGCAATCGGCCTATTGGGCTTGGGCTTTCCGGAAGAGTATGGCGGCACCCAAGTTGACAATTTCATGTGGATCGTTGCTGTCCAGGAACTGGCGCAGGCCGGCGCCGGTGGCGTCAGTGCCAGCCTGAATAGCAGTTCGATCGGCGCCCCGCCGATTGCGCGCGCCGGCCCCCCGGAATTGAAGGCGCGGGTGTTGCCGCAGATCCTGTCCGGCAAGAAGATTTCCGCGCTCGCGATCACCGAGCCAAGCGGCGGTTCCGACGTCGCCAACCTGCGCACATCGGCGCGCCGCGACGGCGATGTCTACGTCGTCAACGGCGAGAAGACCTTTATTACGTCCGGCATGCGCGCCGATTATGTCACCACCGCGGTGCGCACCGGCGGGCCCGGGCCTGGCGGCGTCAGCCTCCTGCTGATCGAAGGTGACACCCCCGGGCTCTCGCGCACGCCGTTGAAGAAAATGGGCTGGTGGGCTTCGGACACGGCGACCTTGCATTTCGACAATTGCCGCGTGTCAGCCGGAAACCTGCTTGGGGAAGAGGGCAGGGGTTTCAAGCTCATCATGCACAATTTCAACAGCGAGCGGCTGACCATGGCGGCCGGCTGCACCGCGGCGGCGCGGGTCTGCCTCGAGGAGGCGACGGAATACGCCAAACAGCGGTACACTTTCGGCAAGCCGTTGGCGCAGCATCAGGTGATCCGGCACAAGCTGGTCGACATGGCGCAGCGTATCGCGGCGTCGCAGGCGATGCTTGAAATGCTGGCGTGGCGGCTCGATCACGGCGAAAGTCCGGTCGCCGAGATCTGTATGCTGAAGAACCAGGCGACGCAGACCATGGCGTTCTGCGCCTCCGAAGCCGTGCAGATTTTCGGGGGCGCCGGTTTCATGCGCGGCATCAAGGTCGAGCGTATCTACCGCGAGGTCAAGGTCAACGCGATCGGCGGCGGCAGCGAGGAGATCATGAAGGATCTGGCCAGCCGGCAGATGGGATTATGACAAGGAGATAAGATGCTCTTCACCGCCGACCACGAAGAAGTCCGCCGCGCGCTGCAAAAATTCATCACCGCTGAAATCAATCCCTTTGTCGACGAGTGGGAGAAGGCGGATATTTTCCCTGCGCACGAACTATTCAAGGAGCTCGGCGAACTGGGCTTTCTCGGCCTCAACAAGCCGGTGGAATTCGGCGGCCAGGGGCTCGATTACAGCTACGCGCTGATGATGGCGGAAGAACTCGGTACCATCCGGTGCGGCGGCGTGCCGATGGCGATCGGCGTGCAGACCGACATGGCGACACCGGCGCTGGCGCGGTTCGGCTCCGACGAGGTGCGCCGCGAATTCCTGGCCCCTGCCATCGCTGGCGATGCGGTGGCCTGCATCGGCGTCTCCGAACCTGGCGCGGGCTCCGACGTCGCCTCGATCAAGACCAGCGCGCGCTCCGATGGCGACGATTACGTCATCAATGGCGGCAAGATGTGGATCACCAACGGCATCCAGGCCGACTGGATCTGCCTGCTCGCCAATACCGGCAATGAACCCAAACACCGCAACAAGTCGCTGATCTGCGTGCCGATGAAGACCAGGGGCGTGCAGGTCGCCCGCAAGCTCGACAAGATGGGCATGCGCTCGTCCGACACCGCGCAGATTTTCTTCGACGATGTCCGGGTGCCGAAGCGTAACCGGATCGGCGAGGAGGGCCACGGCTTCACCTACCAGATGTTGCAATTCCAGGAGGAGCGGCTGTGGGCCGCCGCCGCTTGCCTCAAGGCGCATGAGTTCATCATCGCCGAGACGATCGAATATACCCGTAACCGAAACGCGTTCGGCCAGAGCATTCTCGACAATCAGGTCGTTCACTTCAAGCTCGCGGAGATGCAGACCGAGGTCGAATTGCTGCGCGCGCTGACCTATCGCGCGGCCGAAGCTTTGATCGCCGGCGAGGACGTCACGAAGCTTGCGACCATGGCTAAGCTGAAAGCCGGCCGGCTGGGACGCGAACTGACCGATGCTTGCCTGCAATATTGGGGCGGCATGGGCTTCATGAACGAGACCCCCGTCAGCCGCGCCTATCGCGACACCCGCCTGACCTCGATCGGCGGCGGTGCCGACGAAGTAATGCTGTCGGTGCTGTGCAAGATGATGGGCACGCTGCCCGGGATGAATCAGAAGTGAAATGAATCAAAACCAGGGGAATGACGCATGATTACGCTTTATCACTGCCACGCCGCGCGCTCGTTCCGGCCGCTGTGGATGCTGGAAGAGATGGGGCTGCCCTATGACCTCAAAATGCTGCCGTTCCCGCCGCGGGTATTCGCCAAGGAGTACCTCTCGCTCAACCCGCTCGGTACCATTCCCCTGATGATAGACGGCGAGACCAAGCTGACGGAGTCTTCCGGCATCTGTCACTATCTCGGCGCAAGGCACGGCCCGACGCCGCTGATCGTCGGCGTCGACGAAGCGGCCTATGGCGCATTCCTGAACTGGATGTATTTCAGTGATGCCACGCTGACCTTCCGCAAACGCTGGTGCTGCGCTACACCCGGTTCGAACCGGAAGAACGGCGCAATCCGCAGGTCGCGACCGATTACGCCAAATGGTTTCTGGGGCGGCTGCGGGCGGTCGAGGCCGCTACCGCCAATGCGGAGACGCTCGCTGCCGGCCGGTTCACCGCAGCCGATATCGTGGTCGGTTACGCGTTGCGGCTCGCGGAAAATATCGGGCTGGCGAAAGATTTCGGACCCAACGTCGCGGCCTATTGGCAACGCCTGCAGCAACGCGGCGGTTACAAAAGGGCGGTCGCCGCGGAAGAACTCGCCGGCGAGCGGCAGAAGGTGGCTCCCCGCCTCGGCGCGTGAACTCCCGAGGCGGTTCCGTCTTTCCGGGTTCGATGCTTCGCATCGGCCTGGAATGGCGCTATGGTTGACCCAAGCACGGCGGCCGAAAAGAGTCGCGTGAGGAGGTTCGATCATGGACAACGAAGGCCGCGAATCCGGCCATCTGATGCTGATTACCCCCGAACGTGTCTTTTACGCCGGCCTGCTCGGCCGTCCGCGCCAACGTTGCTCGGGCGCGTTTCACGTCTATGTTGCGATCAAGGGTGGTCTTCGGTTGGCCGCCGAAGGCGCAGTTGAGGGTTACAGCGAACTGGCGGTGGTGCCGCCGAATCTGCGGCATACCATCGCCAGCGACTATCGCTCGGTGATTTGCGTCCTGATCGAACCCGAAACCGTCTGCGCCGGCGCGCTGGATTTGCTTGCGAAGCGGCTCGCGGGAGCCGAACGCCAGTTTTTCGTGGGCCGGATCCGCGCTGCTTGCGAGCAGCTGCAGCATGAGCCATGCGACGGCGATATCTTTAGTTCCGCGTTTGACATCATGTGCTTTGGCGACGCGCTGCCACGGCGTATCCTCGATGCGCGCGTGGTGCAGGCGATCGCGCAAATCGGCCGGTTTTCCGGAGATCCGGTGACGGCGGCAAGCTGCGCCGCGGAGGCCGGGCTATCATCGTCGCGCTTCCTGCACCTGTTCAAGCAGGAGACCGGCATCTCGTTTCGTTCCTTCCGCGCCTGGAAGCGCGCGCGCCACCTGCTGCACTTCGCCAATCAGGACCTCAATCTCGCGCACTTGGCACAGCATATCGGCTATCCCGACTCGACCCATTTCAGCCACTCTATCCGGCGCTTTTACGGGCTGAAGCCGCGCGCGATCTTCTCAGGCTCCCGCGATCTCGCGATCTACCGCAGCGGCCGGGCCGCCGCTGGCGATAGCGCGTGGACGCAAGAAGCCGGATGATGCCTGACGCATGATCCGCCGGACCTCGGGTGGAAACCTCAAGAGAATCAAGGCGGCGCTATGAGCGACAAGGCTGTCATCACCTGCGCGCTGAACGGCGTGCTGACCGACCCGAAGCAGCATCACGTCCCGGTAACGCCGGAGGAAATGGCGCGCGAGGCGAAATCCGCCTTCAACGCCGGCGCCAGCGTGATGCATATCCATTTGCGCCGGCAGATGCCGGGCAAGGGACACCTGCCGTCCTGGGAGGTAGCCGTCTCCCGGGAGATTCAGCAGGCGATCCGCGAGGCCTGCCCGGGCGTGATCATCAATCACACCACGGGAACGTCCGGGCCCAACTATCAGGGCGCGCTCGACTGCGTGCGCGAGACAAGGCCGGAAATGGCCGCCTGCAACGCAGGCTCGCTGAATTATCTTAAAGTAAGAGCCGACAACACCTGGGCCTGGCCGCCGATGATGTTCGATAACGCGGTCGAGAAGGTGCAGGCCTATCTCGACGTGATGAAGGCAGCTGACACGATCCCCGAATTTGAATGTTTCGACGTCGGCATCGTGCGCTGCGTCGGAATGTACCGGCAGACCGGCATGTATTCCGGGCCGCTGGAATATAATTTCGTCATGGGGGTCGCCTCCGGCATGCCGGCCGATCCCGAATTGCTGCCGATCCTCTTGAAATTAAAATTGCCGGAAGCCCACTGGCAGGTCACCGCGATCGGACGGGCGGAAATCTGGCCACTGCATCAGCGCTGCGCCGAACTCGGCGGTCATTTGCGCACCGGGCTCGAAGACACCTTCTATCAACCCGACGGGAACAAGGTGACGTCTAACGGCCAGTTGATTGAAAGCATCGCGGCCTGCGCGCGCAGGGCTGGGCGCGACATAGCGACTCCGGCCGAGGCACGGCAGATTTTTGGAATTCTCCACTAAGCCGTCAAACCGGGGCCGCATCGCGCGAACCGGGGTGACCTAGATGAGGGAGTGTGACGTCATGACCAATCTTGCGGCAACCGGCGGCGTAGCCGGTCCGGGACGGATCGGCCGGGTGGCGATCGGCGACCTCCTGAAACGCGCGGCGGTGCGCTTTCCCGATCGAACCGCCGTCACCGACGGCGCGCGGCGGGTGACTTTCACCGAGCTCGAGCGCGACGCCAATCGCTTTGCCAATTACCTGGTCGCGCGTGGCCTTAAACCCGGCGCGAAGATTTCCACCATCTGCAACAATTCAGTCGAATTCGTGAAAGCACTGTTCGGCATTCATCGCGCCGGCTTGGTCTGGGTGCCCGTCAACACCATGCTCGGGCCAGCCGACATGGACTACATCCTCAATCACGCGGAGGTGCGTTTCGCGCTGATTGACGACAATCTCTACAGCCAGCCGGAGCGGCGCGCAGCGTTGCAAAAGCGCGGCATCGACCTGATCGCGGTCGATCTGGCCGGTACGGCCGCCGCGGCAGGCCTGGAAAATTTCAACAATCTGCTGAAAGGCCGTTCCGAGATCGAGCCGGAGATCGACATCGACGACCGCGATCTGGCGATGATCATCTACACCTCAGGCACCACCTCGCGGCCGAAAGGCGCGATGCATTGCCACCTCGCGGTGGTCATGGCCGTCATGAGCAACGCCATCGAGATGCAGCTTAGCCGCGATGACGGCATCACCGGCCAGTTTCCGCTGTTCCACTGCGCCGGCCATGTGTTGCTGCTGAGCTATCTGTCGGTCGGTGGCCGCATGGCGCTGATGCGCGGCTTCGATCCGGTAGTATGCATGGAAGCCATCGTACGCGACAAGCTCACCGTCTTCGTCGGTTTGTCGCTGATGTATCAGGCGATTCTCGATCATCCGCGCCGCAAGGAGTTTGATCTCTCCGGCTTGCGGACCTGCATCTACACGATGGCGCCGATGGGCCGTCCGCTGCTCGAACGCGCGATAGCCGATCTGTGCCCGAACTTTGTTCTCACCAGCGGTCAGACCGAAATGTATCCGGCCACCACAATGTCGCGCCCCGAGGTCCAGCTCAAGCGTTTCGGCAATTACTGGGGCGAGTCGCTGATCGTCAACGAGACCGCGATCATGGACGAAAACGGCAATCTCTTGCCGCGCGGACAGCCCGGCGAACTGGTGCATCGCGGGCCGAACGTCATGATGGGATATTACAGGGACCCGAAGGCGACCGAAGAGGCGCGCAAATTCGGCTGGCATCATACCGGCGATCTCGCCGTCATCGACGAGCATGGCGAGGTGCTGTTCCTCGACCGCAAGAAGGACATGATCAAGTCCGGTGGCGAGAATGTTGCCTCCGTCAAGATCGAGGAAACCCTGCTCGCCCACCCCGCCGTGCAGAACGCCGCCGTGGTCGGCCTGCCGCACCCGCAATGGGGCGAGGCGGTCTCCGCCTTCGTCAAACTGAAGCCGGGCGTGCAGGCCGATGAAGCCGGAATCCTCGAGCATTGCCGCAAGCATCTCGGCGGCTTCCAGGTGCCCAAATTCATCAGGATCCTCGACGAAATGCCGATGACCGCGACCGGCAAGCTCCGCAAGGTCGAACTGCGCGAGGCGTTTGCCGAACACTTTGCGAAAGAGGGCGCGTAGTCCCGGAAAGTGTAGTCGGAAATGGCCGTTATTGAATCGACGATCGCGCCCGGCAGCGACGCCTACAGGAATAATCGCGCCGGAATGCTGGCGTCGATTGCGCGCATGCGTGCACTGGAGGAGCGAACGCGAGCGGCTTCGGCCGCTGCCAAGGACCGCTTTCATAAGCGCGGGCAATTGCTACCGCGTGAGCGCGTGGCGCTGGTGCTCGATCCCGGCGCGCCCTTCATCGAGCTCTCCACGCTTGCGGGCTACCGGTTCGATGTGCCCGACCCCGACAAGAGCGTTCCCGGCGGCGGGCTGATTGCCGGCATCGGATTCGTCGCCGGCATCCGCTGCATGGTCAGCGCCAACGATGCCGGCATCGATGCCGGCGCGCTGCAGCCTTACGGCCTGGACAAGACGCTGCGGGTGCAGGAACTGGCGTTGGAGAACCAGCTGCCTTACGTGCAGCTGGTCGAAAGCGCTGGCGCCAACCTGTTGCGCTACCGGGTCGAGGATTTTGTCAGGGGCGGCAACATCTTTCGCAATCTGGCGCGGCTGTCGGCGGCAGGCTTGCCGGTGGTCACGGTGACGCATGGCTCGTCCACGGCCGGCGGCGCCTACCAGACCGGGCTGTCGGATTACATCGTGATGGTGCGCGGCAGGACGCGGGCTTTTCTTGCCGGGCCGCCGCTGTTGAAGGCTGCGACCGGCGAGATCGCCACCGAAGAGGAACTCGGCGGCGCCGAGATGCACACCAGAGTTTCCGGGCTCGGCGACTATCTCGCCGAGGACGACCGCGATGCGCTGCGCATCGCGCGCGACATCATGGCCAACCTGCAATGGGACCGGCCCAGCGCAAGCACCACGCCGCATCGCCGGCCTCGCCACGACCCGGAGGAATTGCTCGGCATCATGCCGATGGACCACAAGCGGCCGGTCGATATGCGCCAGGTTATCGCGCGCATCATCGATGATTCAGATTTCGTTGAGTTCGGCGCCAATTACGGCCCTGCCACCGTTTGCGGCCATGCCCGCGTCGAGGGGCAGGCGATCGGGATCATCACCAATAATGGCCCGCTCGATCCCGATGGTGCCAACAAGGCGACGCATTTCATCCAGGCTTGCTGCCAGTCGCGCACGCCGCTTTTGTATCTGAACAACACCACCGGCTATATGGTCGGCAAGGCCTATGAAGAAGCCGGCATGATTAAGCACGGCTCGAAGATGATCCAGGCCGTGACCTCGGCCACCGTGCCTCAGATCACGATCTATTGCGGGGCGTCCTTCGGTGCCGGCAATTACGGCATGTGTGGACGCGGCTTTCACCCGCGCTTTTGTTTCTCGTGGCCAAACGCCAAGACCGCGGTGATGGGCGGAGAACAGGCCGCCGAAACCATGGCGATCGTGACCGAGGCCGCAGCGATCCGGCGCGGCAAGCCGATCGAAAAGGAAAAGCTCGATGCGATGAAGGCACAGATCATCGGGGTGTTCGACGGCCAGATGGATGTATTTTCAACCAGCGCCCGAGTGCTCGACGATGGCGTGATTGATCCGCGTGACACAAGGGCGATATTGAGCGAGGTGCTGGCGGTCTGCCGCGAGGCCGAGTCGCGCATCCCCCAACGCATGCAGTTTTCGGTCGCGCGCCCATGAGCAGACCGACGCAGGTTACGGCGTTCCGCAAAATCCTGATCGCCAACCGTGGCGAGATCGCGCTGCGGATCATGCGCACCGCGCGCCGGCTCGGCTATGGCGTGGTCACGGTCTATTCCGATGCCGACCGGGAAAGCTTGCATGTGCGCGAAGCGGATGAGGCCGTGCGGATCGGCGAGGCGCTGCCGGCGCAATCTTACCTCAACATTGGTGCGGTCATCGCGGCGGCCAAATTAAGCGGCGCGGATGCGGTTCACCCGGGCTACGGCTTTCTCGCCGAGAATGAGGATTTTGCGCGGGCCTGCCGCGATGCAGGTCTGGTGTTCATCGGGCCGTCGCCGGAAGCCATCAAGGCGATGGGCAACAAGGCCGGCGCCAAGGAAATCATGCGGGCCGCGGGGGTGCCCTGCGTACCCGGCTATCAGGGCGCGGACCAGAGCGATACCGCGATGCTGACCGAGGCCCACAGGATCGGCTTCCCCGTGATGATCAAGGCCGTTGCCGGCGGGGGCGGGCGCGGCATGCGGCTGGTCGCGGATGCAGCAGCCTTCCCCGATGCCTTGCGCGGCGCGCGCGCCGAGGCGCAAGGCGCGTTCGGCGACGCCACATTGATCCTGGAGCGCGCGATCATCGATCCCCGCCACATCGAAATTCAGGTATTCGGCGACGTCTTCGGCAATGCCATCCATCTCGGCGAGCGCGACTGCTCGGTTCAGCGACGGCACCAGAAGTTGATCGAAGAAGCGCCGTCGCCGAAAGTCACGCCGGAATTGCGGGCGCGCATGGGTACCATTGCGGTCAACGCGATCAAATCGATCGGCTATGAGGGGGCCGGCACGCTGGAATTCCTGCTCGACCAACACGGTGAATTCTACTTCATGGAAATGAATACGCGCTTGCAGGTCGAGCATCCCGTCACCGAGGCGATCACCGGGCTCGACCTGGTCGAATTGCAGTTGCGCGTCGCCAGCGGTGAGCCGCTAGGGCTTCGGCAGGAGGATATCCAATTCTCCGGCCACGCCATCGAGGTCAGGTTATGCTCGGAGGATGCGGCCCTTGACTTCATGCCGCAGTCCGGCCGGATGGCGTTGTGGCGGATGCCGGACGGGCTTCGCGTCGAGCACGCGCTGCAGTCCGGCTCGGAGATTCCGCCGTTCTACGATTCGATGATCGCCAAGCTCATCAGCCACGGCACCACTCGCGACGAGGCGCGGCGCAGGCTTATTCACGGGGTCGAACAAGTCGCAGCGTTCGGCGTCACGACCAATCAGGCGTTTCTAGCCGCCTGCCTGCGGCATCCGGAATTTGCGGCAAGGGGGGCCACCACCGCCTTCATTGAACGAAACCGTGCCGATCTGCTTGCCCCGCGCAAGGGTGCGCATTCGGATACAGCCTTCGCGGCGTTGCTGCTCTACATTACGGATCCTTTCGCGCCGCCATGGCGGAGCGGACGGACGCTGGCGGCGACGTTTCCACTTCCCGCCCGCGTTGGGCTGGATCATGGCATCTACGATCTCGAGATCGTGCGGGAGCGCGATGGCGGTTATGCCGCCCGCCTCGATGGGGCGGAGTACAGGTTCGAGATCGATGAGCTCAGTCGCGAAGCCATTCGTTTCCGCAGCGACGGCCTCACCGAATCGGCAAGATTCTTCCGCGACGGTGATCACCTTTATATCCTGCGCCAAGGCATCACGCTTTCGGTCCGCGATCTGACGATGTCAGCGCCGGCGACCACGGCGGCGAGCAGCGACGATGGCAGGATCCGTGCCGCGATGAACGGCCGCGTGGTCGCGATTTTGGTCAAACAGGGAGAGCGCGTGACGGCCGGCCAGCCGGTCGTTACGCTGGAGGCGATGAAAATGGAACATGTTCATTATGCCCCGGTCTCAGGCACGATTGCCGCCATCGACGTCACAGAGGGCGAGCAGGTGACGACCGGAAGGATCGTCGTCGAGATCGAAGCCTCGCGCGCGTGAAAGTCGGCCAAAGGAAGTGGTCAGGGGAGGGCGGCCGATATCAGCCGGTCTTTACCTTCGGTGGCCAGCCGCAGGAGGCCGCATCTGGTGGCGGGCCTCTGTCATTTCGAGCGACGGGCATTAATTCTTGCGCAACCTCGTCCGGTCCAGGAATGCAAACAGTCTGTTTTCGGAATCCTGCGTCACATCTTGGCGAAAGCGATATTCGACATGGTGGCCTCGGATGTCGATTTTGCTGAGGCCATTGAACTGTTCGCAATCCCAGCAGTGCGTCGTTTGCGGATAGAGATGCCACTCGACCGGCGCACCGGCTTTCCTCAAAGGCTCGAGCTTTTCGAGGCATTCGGAGGGCGGGGTTTCCGAATCTGCCTCGCCCATCAGGACGAGTAGCGGGTTCTCGATATCGCCATTGACCGTGTCCAAGGGAGGGCGGCCGTTCGGTGGAAAAATTCGAAAGCAGCCCGGATAGAAGCTGGCGACAGCCGTGAAGCCAGGTCCCGCCCTCAGCGCTTTGACATAATGCGGGCTATCCGCCAGCAGGCCAACCATCGCACCCCAGGAAAACCCGACCAGTGCGACCCGGTCAGCGTCGACAAATGGCTGACGACGAAGATGCTCGGCTGCCTGAAGCGCGTCGCGGGCGCCGCGGAACAAATTGACGCCGGCTTCCGGACCGTAGCACACGCTGAGCACGCCCCGCGGCCCCAAACTGTCCACCAGTAGTACGGCGTAATGCCGAGCGACCGCCCTATGCGCCCAGGATACAACCGCTTCCTTCGGGCCGGAGCATTGATGCATGATCACAATGGCCGGAAATGGCCCCTCGCCGGCGGGTTTTAGGAGAGCCATGCGCGGCGATGTCAATTTGGCGGCTGCTTCGGCGTCGGCGGGAAACGTCAAATCCTCCGCCAGCGTTGCGGCACGGTAAGCGGCGTCAGCCGGCCAAATGGCCGCCTGCGCTGCGGGTCCGTCCTGTGCGAAGACATCGCTCGCCAGACCAACCACCGCGAGTCCAAACAGAAGGGGAGCCACGATGGCGAGCATGGGTATTGTAGCTAGCTCCCGGAGACCGAGGCAGTTCCTGTTCGCAAAAAGAGCAAAGCTTGGGATCATCCACTTATTCCATCGCCAAAACAGTCCCTTGCTACACATCAAGGCTTGTCGATAGTATGCACCATTCGAGCCAGACAATTTTAAGCAAGGCGCTTCCGATATGCGAATTATTGAGCGTGTTTCGGCGCCCGCCCAGGTTATCCCGACGCTGGCATTGACGTGTACCCTGATTCTGTCGGCGGGTCCTGCGTTCGCTCTCACGAAAGAAGCTGCGATCGAGCGTTGCCGCATGACGGTTGGAAGGCCCATCGTGCAGGCGTGCTTCCGCGCTGGCGGAGGTAGCATTGAAGCGTGCCGCGAGAAAGCAAGGCCACAAGTTGTGGCCTGCGTGGTGGCGGCATTGAATGCGGCCAATGGGCGCGACAATGTCGCCGTTTCGCTTCCGACCGAAGCCGCGCCAAAGCTCGCTGCCGGAACCGCGCTGCCGGCTGGCTTCATTGCGCCGCCGCGGACCATTTCGGACATCACGGCGATCCTCGACAGCGAAAAGCCCGATCTTAAGTTGATCGAAAAATTGAAGTCGGATGCCAATGCCACGCCGACAGGTAAGGAATCGCCTAAGGATCTGTCGCGATTCTATTTCGATCGCTCTGCCGCGCGGGCGCAGCTCGGCAGGGTGGGGGAATCCATTGCGGACGCCAGCAAGGGTGTCGAGGTCGGGCGGAGCGCGATCGACGCGAACACAATGGGACGGCTGAAACAGTTCCTGGCCGTGCAATATTCCAATGCGGGCGACCCGAAAAAGGCGCTCGAAATCTATCTGCAGCAATTGCGCGAGACCAACGTCGCGGGCGCAAGAGGCTACCAATTCCCTGCCAACCGGCTGGTTTGCAACATCCTGCTTCAAATGGGCGACCTTGCGCAGGCTGAGGCCTATCTGCGCCGGAGTCTCGCGCTGATTCAGGAAGCGCGCACCAGTGGGCTTCCTGGATGGCGAACATCATACGATAGGTTCGGGCAAAACTACGAGGCGGAGGTGGAGTTTACCCGCGCCATGATCTTCGAGGCGCGGGGGCAGTTCGGCGAGGCGGAAGCATCCTATCGTGTTACCGAGCAGCGCAAGCGTACCGCCATCAAGGCTCTTCTAGAGTCTCCCAATCCGCCGTCGCAATCCACGGTCCTGCAGGCAATCGACGGTGCGATCCTGAGTCAGGCTCGCATGAAGGCGCGGCAGGGAAGGCTAGCGGAAGCGGAAGTCGATGCTCGTCGTGCACTGCTTTCAAGGCTTAAGGACACAGGCAAGTACAATCCCGTTACGCCGCGTTTCGTGGTGGGCCTGGCGAGCATCCTGGTCGAAGAGGGACGCTACGACGAAGCCGAGCGGTTGGCACGCGTAGCGATCGAAATTAATCAGACAGTCGGCGTTCCCGAAGATTCACCGTCGACCGTGCAACTTTTTTCGCAACTCGCCGGCATCCTCACGCTCCAGCGAAAAAACCCTGAGGCGAACGCAATCTATGCGCGGATCGACAAGGCCATCGCAACGTGGGAGCCGCAGCGCCGCCAGATGTTCGAGCTTAATCCGTCGCGCATCCTTTCGCTGTACAATTCCGGCCAGGTTGACGCCGGCATCGCCGCGTCTGAGCAATTGGTCAAGAAGCTGACCGAGCGCGTCGGTGAGAACCATTTCGATGCGGCGTCTGCGCGCGGTACGCTTGCCATCGGGCTGATGCGCGCCGGCCGAGATGCCGAGGCCATCCGCGAATTTAAGACCGCCATTCCCGTCATGCTGGCGAGCGCAAGCGAGAACGCTGACGATGAGAATACCACGGTCGTCGCCGCGCGCAGCCAGCGGCTGCAAACCATCGTCGAGAGCTATCTTGCAGTGCTAGCGCGGGCCGAGGGCGCGACCGGCGAGGTTGGCGCGGAGACCTTCGGCCTCGCCGACGCCATCCGTGGTCGTTCGGTCCAGCGAGCGCTAGCGGCCTCCAGCGCCCGTGCGGCGGCGAAGGATCCGGCGCTGGCCGAGCTCGTGCGCAGGGAACAGGACCTTACCAAGCAGGTCAATGCGCAGCTTGGCGCGCTGAATAATGTTCTTGCGATTCCGTCGGCTGACCGTGACGAGAAGGGCGCCCAGCAAATTCAGGCGTCGATCGCGGCGTTGCGCACCGAACGCGACAGGGCGCGGCAGGAGATCAAGCAGAAGTTCCCGGCCTATGCCGATCTTGTTTCACCCAAGCCGCCAAGTGTCGCGGAGATCAGGGCGACGTTGGCGGACGGCGAGGCCATGCTGTCTTTTTATTTCGGCCAAAACGGCAGCTTTGTGTGGGCAGTACCCAAGTCGGGACCGGTGGCTTTTGCAACGGTCAAGGCGAAGATTGGAGACATCGAAACCAGGATCCGCACGTTGCGCGAGGCACTCGAGCCGCAGGCGGCGATGATCTCGGATATCCCGCCGTTCGACCTCAAGCTGGCCTATGAGCTCTATGAGTTGCTCTTGAAGCCGGTTGAAAGCGGCTGGAGGCCTGCAAAGAACCTCATTGTCGTCACTAACGGTGCGCTGGGGCTCTTGCCACTGTCGCTGCTGCCGACCGCGCCCGCTGAAGTGGCGCAGGACGATGATCCCCTGTTTGTCGGCTACCGCAAGGTGCCGTGGCTTGCGCGCACCCACGCAGTGACGACGGTGCCGTCGGCGGCGGCGCTGCGCACGCTGCGGCAATTGCCTCCCGGCAAATCCGGGCGCAGCGAACTGGTCGCATTCGGTGATCCCTATTTCAATAAGGATCAGGAGTCCGAGGCGGAAGGCACCGAGGGCAAGATTCAGGCTGCGGACGCCGGCGGCAATGTCACGCGGGGATTGCCGCTGAAGCGACGCAGTTCTCCGAAACTTGATGGCGTAGACAGCGCGGAGCTTGGCCTCTTGCCTCGGCTCCCCGATACCGCCGAGGAGCTGAGATCGATCGCGCTGGCTCTGCAGGCTGATCCATCCAAGGTCCTCTTTCTTGGTAAGAGTGCAAGCGAGGCGACTGTTAAGACCATGAACCTTTCGGGTTTCAAAATTCTGGCGTTTGCCACCCACGGCCTTGTGCCCGGCGAACTCAATGGTCTGACGCAGCCGGCGTTGGCACTGTCGTCGCCGACCGTGACCGGCGAAGACGGGGATGGGCTGTTAACCATGGAAGAGATCCTGGGCCTAAAGCTCGATGCCGACTGGGTCATTCTTTCGGCGTGCAATACCGGCGCTGGGGCAGGGGCCGGCGCGGAGGCCGCATCCGGACTCGGCCGCGCGTTCTTCTACGCGGGAACACGCGCCTTGCTGGTCACGAACTGGTCGGTGCATTCGCAATCCGCGCGGCAATTGGTCGCCGATTTGTTCAAGCGTCAGGCTGACGATCCGAAACTTAGCCGCAGCGAGGCGCTGCGGCAGGCGATGATGGCGCTTATGGACGGGCCCGGCTATCTTAACAGCGAAGGCAAGACTGAGTTTGCATATGCCCATCCGTTGTTCTGGGCACCGTATACGATAATCGGCGACGGCGGCGTGCGATAATCCAGGCTCTGGAGCGATGCATTGAGTAGACGGGTGATGAAGAATATATGGCTTTGCTGGGTTGCGGCCGCCCTTCTGATCTCGGGAGCAGCACAAGCGACAGAATTGATCACGGCGGAGGAGGCCAAGCTGCCCCCGCCAAAAGGGGCAATCGCCGCGGATCGGCGCGGCATTCTGCGCGGTCCTAAGGTGGAAGTCGTCTCGCCGAGCGGGACGGTGCACTCGCCGTTGCGGCTCCAGTTGAGGTTCGAATCTTTTGGCGGCACGACGATTAATCCAGACTCGGTGAAGGTAATCTATCTTCGTACGCCGAATGTGGACCTGACCCCACGGGTCAAGCCGTTTATTCAGCCTAACGGGATCGATATGCCAGAAGCCGAATTGCCGCCCGGCGAATACACGGTGAGGGTCGATGTCAAAGACAGTGATGGCCGTCCCGCCACTGCGAGCTTCACCTTGACGGTGTCGCCATGATACCCCGATGAATTGCATTTATTGCGGTTCCGAAAATACCCAGGGCGCGCTTGTCTGCTCCACATGCTCGCGCGACATTGCAATACCGCTTACGTTAATTGCCGAGCGTGACGAGCTGCTTCGCAAACGGAAGCTTCTGCTCGATGAATTACGGCACGCACGGAATGAGATCGACCTGATCAGAAGCCACAGGAAACCGCGCTAGACAATGGAATGCCCTTTCTGCGCCGAGACCATCAAGGATGAAGCGATCGCGTGCAAGCATTGCTCGCGCGACCTCCGCGTGGTTCGGCCGATGCTACTCGAAATTGACGATCTCGTCGCCGAGCTCGACAGGCTTAGGCGGGACCTTGATCGCGTAACTGCAAGACTCGAACGGTATAAATACCCGCTGCAGTACTATACGACACATGCCGTTCTCTACATTCTCATTCCTTCGCTATTGCTCGTCTTTGCTCACATCGTTGTCACGATTGTCTTCAATCTTTCGCCACTTCCGTTACGACTGGCATCGGTCGCCATCCCCTTGCTGTTCGGCTTTCTTGCCTATCCTCTGCACAAGGTATCGATGAATGGGGCTCTTGCGCTGGCGCTTGCGACGGCGACCTTCAGTGTTTTGGCCATGCTGACGGTGACGGGGTTTCATGATCACGTTCCGATTCTGCCGGAAGTGTGGATTGAATGGCGAGAAGTAATCGAGTATGGCGCAAGCATCCTACTCGCCTTTGTTTCTGGCAACATACTCGGTGTTCTGATCTTCCTGGTGATGCCCCGTGTTCTGGCCCAGGGCGGCAAGCCCAACGCTCTCGCTTTTAGAGTTGCGCGGTTGCTGGGTCAGCATGTCGGAGAGGAACAGCTGCGACGTAGAGCGCGCCTGAGCCAAAATCTAATGCAAACGGCAGGCCCGCTCGTCGGGGTCGC
>JBATYU010000102.1:0-1832 GCA_049674245.1 Bradyrhizobium sp.
TGATCGGACTTATCCCAGGAGCAAATTCGTGTCATAATATCGCGATGCTCCTCCACCGGATTTTCATGCTGGTAGCTGGGGCGATGGTTGCGCTGTCGAAATACTTTGTCTTCCGACCGCATCACCCCTCCAGTGGGATACAGGCGCCTCATCAGACGCTGGCGGGCACGGCGTGTGAGGCTCCTCCCGAAACTGGCTTGATACCCCGGGAATATAGTTGCGAGGAACCGTGACCAGGCTCGCCAAAATCCCACTTTGGTCCGAGCCTGTCATCGATCGCGCGCTAGTTTTTGGCGGCTCCAATGCGGCTCTTTAGTCCGGCGGTTTTTGTTGAGCCTACGGTTTTTGTTGAGCCTGTTGCGGAAGTGCTTCGTGAAAATGCGGATTGATTCCGCATTCTGCTTATCAAACAGATCGGATGCGAGTTGTTCGATTTCATTACGATATTGCAAGAACTGAGCCTTGCGCTCGGATGGGCTGGTCCCACGTTTCCGGGCGATAAAGTCCATGGCGGTACTACTAATCTGACATTCTATTTGTTTCGCATTCGACGTCATCATCGTGAATCGGAAAATCCTATCGCCGTCGTCGTAGCCAACGACGCGGCCTCGCATCAGCGGCATCACGTCCCCCGCATCTCCCGACGTGGGAAAATATTACCTACGTTGTGGCGAGCTGCAATGTGAGTTTAACGTATCGTCTGAAGTTCTGGAGTCGGGCTAGGAAGACGATTTATTTCCTACTCACACCTGATCAATTGTGCCCATTACAGTGCCGGGTTCGACTGATCCGCCATCCTTCACCAAGATCTTAGTCAGAATGCCGGTGACCGGCGCTTGGATCTCGTGCGTCAAACTATCAGTGTCGATCTCGACCACGGGCTCGCCGATGCTGACTGGATCACCAATTCGCTTGAACCATCGCCCGACATACAACTTCGAGACGTCTGCTATCTTCGGCACTTTTATTTCTGTCCCGCTCATCTCTTCGCCTTCAGCCGAGCTCGACCAGGCGGCGGATCGCTTCGGAGAGGGTTGTTGCCTGTCCGCAGCTCATGCGTCAACGGCCGCGACGATCGGACCCGGGAAGCGGACCCGGCGGCAGATTGCCTCGCACGCACGACGGCTGAGAAGCTAAGAAAGAAGGGCCGTCGCACTGCCCGGGTGCGACAAAGTGCAAATGAATCAGGTGCTTAACTTTGAACGCGAGTGTTGCCAATGGGTGACGGCACTTTCGGATCAATCGGGTTAATTACGGGCTGAAATTGGCTGGACTGAGCGCTCGCGGCTCAATCGAAAACGGCTTCGGGACCAACGCGAAGCGAACAAACGGAGAGATATAATGAAGAAGTTTATGTTGGGTGCGGTTGGCTTGATTGCACTGGGGATGGCAACGCCGGCTTTGGCTGCTGATATGCGTATGCCGGTCAAGGCGCCGCCGCCAGTTTACGTCGCTCCGATCTACAACTGGGGCGGCTTCTACATCGGCGCCAACGGCGGCTGGGCTCAGAGCCGCAACTGTGTGGATTTCTTTAATGCGACTGGCATTGACTTCGCTGACGGCTGCCGTGAGCGGTCCGGAGGCGTCGTAGGCGGGCAGCTCGGCTACCGCTGGCAAGCCAGTCAGTGGGTTTTTGGCGTGGAAGCTCAGGGTGATTGGGCAGACCTCAGCAACACGCGTCTCAGCATTATCAATCCACTGTTCTCGACCCGCACAAAAACTGACGGCATCGGCCTTTTCACCGGCCAGATTGGCTACGCCTGGAACGCGTCACTGTTCTACGTGAAGGGCGGTGCGGCGGTGACCGATAATCGCTTTGACATTCTTACCAC
>JBATYU010000103.1:0-8821 GCA_049674245.1 Bradyrhizobium sp.
CGGGTATCTCCTTCAATCAGGATACCCGAAACTTATGCAATATTTATGCTACGAACTTACGGGACGGAACACTAGTGTGGTGGTTCAGAAGTTCTCTTCGTTGTCGCGTGCTGGTCCTTCAAAGAGAACTTCTGAACTCAAAACCACACCAAAATCATAGATTGCTAGTGTCCGAATTCGAAGTTCGCCAAGGAGGATGCCGCAAAATGCCATGGTTCTGCGCAAACGTCATCTGGCAACCGAGCCTCAGCTCGGTCAATAATTGCACCCAAACCTAAGGAGCTCGTCATGGCCACTACTCAGGCGCGCGGCGAAATGGGCCGACTTAATGCGATCCGCCTGTTAGCCTTCAGCATGCTGTTGATCTTTCCTGGGCCTTCGAGGGCGCAGGAGAGCATACCGATTGCCCAACAGATCGCCAAAGCCTACGGCTTTGATTCGTTTGGGCAAATCGAGACAATCCGCTACACCTGGAATGCGGAACTTGGTGACCTCAAGCTTTCTCACAAGTGGGAATGGAGCCCGAAAACCGACACCGTCTCTTACGAGGGGAAAGATAAGGAAGGCAAAGAGGTCAAGGCGACCTATCGGCGCTCGGAGCTCGGCAGCCAAAGCGATGCCATCAAGAACGTAATCGATCCGGCATTCGTCAACGATCAGTATTGGTTCATCCTCCCGTTCCACTTTGTATGGGACGGCCCGACTGCGACCAATGAGGGCATGCAGAAACTGCCCACGGGTGATGCTTCCGCTCAACGGGTCGTGATGAAATACCCTTCGGAGGGCGGCTACCAGCCCGGCGACACCTGGGACCTCTACGTTGGCGCCGACAAGCGAATCGAAGCGATCGTCTACCACCGCGGCGCTCCCAACCCGCCGCCCAAACTCGTGATCGCGACGTATGCGGACTACAAGAAGGCTGGCCCACTCCTCGTGTCGACGGATCACCGTGGAACGTTTGACGGAAAGCCCTTGCGGCTTACCATTACGGATGTGTCGGTTAAACTGACTGGATCGGACAGCTGGATAAACGCACAGTGAACCTCGGAAAGGTTCGTTCGAGCGATTGATTGTGAAGGCTGAGGCGCACCGCCGATCGCCCGCGGCGGTGTGCTTTGTCAGCTCATCGATACGCAGGGTAACGATTCCATCAACCGATACGTAGAGTAACCATTCAAGCCTTTGGAGCACGCGCCATGCCCAAGATCTTCACCGATGTCTGGCAGTTCCTGACCGGGACCACGGGCGATTATCTCCATCAGGGAAACTGGCGCTTTCTGATCCTGGCGCTGTTCTGGATCCTGCTGCTCGCCAGCATTGCAATAGCCTTCAGGAATTGGCAGGAGGACTCAGAGCAACGCACCGGCCGGCATTTTGGAATCTGGCTGGTCCGGGTCCTGATCGGCTGCATGTGGTTCCAGGGCATGTTGTGGAAATTGCCGCTACCGGTGTCCGACGGTCTGCAATACTGGACCGAACAGGAATCGACCAACGCAGCTTTCGAGTTTCACCGCACCTTCTTGAAGGATGTCGTGCTGCCGAACATGAGGCTCTTTGGGCCGATCGTCTTTCTTGCCGAGCTGGTGTTCGCTGGGTCGATGATCCTCGGGCTTGCGGTGCGGTTGGTGGGCGTGCTGGCCGTCGCTTATGCGCTGCAACTCTGGCTCGGCCTCTACGGCAATTCGTCCGAGTGGCCATGGACGTACATGTTCCTGGCCATGCTGATGTTCCTGTTTGCGCTCGAGGGCGCCGGCCGCAGTCTCGGCTTTGATGCCTGGTTGCGCCGCAACGTCCCCGCCGTGCGCGATGGGAAGGGCATTATCGGCTGGTTCTTCAACATCGCGGGTTAGTCGCCGTCGTTTTGTGTGAGAGACGAGCACATGATGGCACTGGCCCGCGCAGTGACGCTTCTCGTGGCGCTGGGCGCAACTTGCGCATACGCCGCCAACATTGGTTATCTGGCTCCGCCGGGAGTCCCTGCAAAGGAGTTTCCCACACCTCGGCGCCCGGTTGCGCAGATCGTCAGCCCAAGCCGCTCCGGCGAGCAGCACCGCGACTCCCTGAATGAGGCAGGTGAGATCGCCCGTCTTCTTGAACTGAGGCCAGGCATGACGATCGGAGATATTGGTGCCGGCAGCGGCTACCACACGGTCCGGCTCTCGCGTCTCGTTGGCCCCAACGGCTCCGTCATCGCGCAGGACGTCACGCGGCAATACCTCGTCGAGCTCGCCAGGCGAACGGGGCTACTGGGGCTGACAAACGTCACATTCGCGCTGGGCGAACCGCACGACCCGCGCCTGCCCGCTTCGTCGCTGGATGTCGCCATCCTCGTGCACATGTATCACGAGATAGCCCAACCCTATGCCTTCCTCTACAATCTCGCGCCCGCAATGAAGCAGAGCGCGCGGATCGGAATTGTCGACCTCGAGCGGCCGACGGCGGAGCATGGCACGCCAATTGATCTCTTGCGTTGCGAGCTGACCGCCGTTGGCTATCGCGAGATCGCGACATCTCAGCTCGCAGGCGACGGCGGATACCTGGCGGTGTTCTCTCCACCGGAGAATACGGGTCGAAAATCTCCGCGGGATATCGTCGCTTGTGGGGATGGTGCCGGCACTCGCTGATCAGCGCTCCTGGCAGCTATTGTAGGCGAGGGTTCTGCTGTCGCAGCTCAAGCGCGAGGCGAACGAACGTCGCCGAAATCGACCAGGCCGCCTTGACGCCGGCGACGAGATTGCCGGAGACCTTCGATACCCCACCGATCCGGCGCCGCTGGCCGACCGCGATCTCAAGTGCCGGCAAACGGGCGGCCGCGACCCGCATCAGCATTTCCAGGTTCCAGCCGTATGTCTCCTCCTTCATGCCAAGGCGTCTGAGTTCATCCAGCCGGATCGCGCGAAACGGCGACAGGTCGGTGAAGCTTGCGCCATAGACGAGGCGCAGGAGGAGCCTGCCGACATGAGCGGCGACGACCTGCTGTGGCGCCAGGCTGCCGGGCTCGCGCGAACCGCGAACACGCGAGCCGAGAACGAAGCTGGCTTGCCCAGCGACGATCGGCGACACCAGATCAGAGATGAATTCCGCAACATCGCTGCCGTCGCCGTCGAGGAAGACCAGAATGTCGGCATCATCGCGCACGGCGGCGATGCCTGCCTGGATGGCGCGACCGTAGCCGCGTCGCGGCTCGACAATCACGCGAGCCCCGGCGGCCTCTGCCCGCTCGGCCGTACGATCGCGCGAGGCCCCGTCGACGACGACGACTTCGCTCACCTTCTGCGCCAGCACCGCGGTGACGACCTGGCCGATCGCGGTTTCCTCGTCGAGGCACGGAATGATCGCGGAGACGACGGTCACCTCGTTCATAGGCTCCAGCGCAGGCCGCAATTGGCGCAGCTCTTGGGCGGCTTGTCGGAAAGGAGCGCCGCACGAAAGTCCCGATACGCGGGCCCGTTCCAGATGTCCCGCAACGACTGCCGCCCGGCATGGCCAAGCGTATAGTTGTCGTAGCCATGCTGCGAAAACGGCGCGATACAGCACGGCAGGGCGCGGCCATTGGCCGTAAAATACATCAACGACCACGGCCGCCGGCAGAGCGACCACGGCGAACCGTCACCGCTGCCCTTCAGACTTGACCCCGGCTCGGTCGCTGCGCCCGACGCACTGAAGGTGACGCCAAGGGAACGCGCCAGATCCTCGGCCTGTTTCAGATAGGCCGCTTCGCCCTCGGTCAGGCGCTCGAACAGGGTCTGGTCCGGCCGTGCCTTGCCGATGGCCGATTCGGCGAAAAACACGAGCCGTTGCAGATAGACTTCCTTGACACCGATCTCCGCGGCAACCTTCACAAATGCCGGGAGTTGCTCAACAGTCTCTCTCAGGCCAGTGAGCCAAACAGAAACCTGCGGCCTCGTGTGTCCCTCTCGCTCCTGCAGCTCGCGAAACGCGCGCACGTTGCGGATGATGCGGCCGAAATAATCCCTGCCGCGGATCGCCTTGAAGCTCTCGCGGTTTGACGCGTCGAGCGACACACGCAGCTCATCAAGCCCAGCGTCGATCAGCGCACGGCCGTGGCGCTCACCGAGGACCGTTCCATTGGTGTTGAACAGGACGTAAACGTCGCGGTCCTTCAGGTATCTGACCATCCGGGGCAGGTTCGCGACCAGCATCGGCTCTCCGACGCCGTGCAGAACCGCCCGCGCGAGATCGGGAACCTGGTCGACAATCGACGCAAACAGATCCCAACTCATGTCCGCCGGCGGCTCGAGCTCCTCGTAGGTGCGAGGACAGGTGGTGCACAAGAGGTTGCAGCGGTTGGTCACTTCGAGATAAAGGCAGACCGGCGGACGCTGGGCGACCTCGGTGCGCTCGCCCGTGACCGACTCGTGATAGCGGCGCGGATCGATGGGCGCGTGAGTGCCTGGCACTTTGCCGGAAAGGCTCATTGCGATGACCCTGTGTCTGCCCTCCGCTGCATGCGAGTCCTCCAAGCCGCCAAGGCCCAAGTCAAGAAAAGACCTCCGAACAAAATTGATTTGGTCACCATTCTTGGAATGTAGAAATCCCAATCGAGCTGTTCGGACAGCAAGAGCGCTCCGATCGAAACGAACCAATTTGACGGGGTGCCGCACAGGGCGGCAAACGGCGCGATGACGAGAAAATACCAGGGATAGTTGGGCGACAACAACAACAGAGCGACGAGTAACAGACTGTTGACGTCGGCAAGACGGGAGGTGATGGCGCGATCAGGATTGCGGGCCACGGAAAACCCCTTGGCCATGAGGACCAGCGCGGCCACCGCGATGTAGGCGACAACATCACCCTGATGCGCGCCAAATACAAGCCGCCAGAGCGACAACAGCCAGAGATCGTTGCCGGCACTGATCCCCTCTTCCGTCAGATAGCCTTTGGTCAGGAATCCGAGAACCCCCCAGCCGACCGATAGATAGGGAAGATAACAAAGTGCTGCGACAGCGATCACGACGAGCGGCATTTTGAAGTCCCACGGGCGCCAAATCGCAGCCAGCACCGGCGCAGCAATTGGCTTGACCAGCGCCGAGAACGCGATCACGACGGCTCCGCGAAGAGCATGGCCGGTCAAGGCCATCCACAGGCCCAGCAGCATCAGCGCAACCATCAGCGCGTCGACATGGCCGCTGTTGGCAATCTCCCACAAGGGAAGCGGGTGCCAGAGATAGGCGATCACGCGCGTCACCGGGCGGTTCATGCGCCGCAGCAGGAGCATGATCAGTGTGACGGTGACGGACTCGCACCCCAGCAATGCGAGACGCATCACCGTCACGCTTTCCCCGATCCGGGTGACAATGAGGAAGAAAAATTGCGCCACCGGAGGATAGATGGTGACGGCAGTATCGGCTCGGTTGATGTTGGGAAAGATCGTCGCGTCGCGCAGAAACGCCAGCGCCTCATGGGCCGGGAAATAGCGGTAGGGATTGATGCCGGCGGCCTGAACCCTGCCATCCCAGACATAGCGATAGATGTCACTGGACAGAAGCGGATCGAATAGCAGCACATAGGCTCTCAGAAGGATCCCAAGTCCAAAGATGAGCCATAGCGCGCGTTCGGGTGGAGCGCGCTCGGCCAGCTGGGTCGCTATGATCGTGAGCAAACCTGCGAGGATGGTCAGAGCAATGAAGGCATTGTCACCTCCTGCCTCGAAGGCAAAGGGAGTGACCAGGGTCAGAGCGGCCAGGACAGCACCAATACCGGCCAACCGATGAAGCGGAGGCACGCTGTCGGCAGAGCGCGCCAGTCGACCGAATTGACCAGCGATAGCCCTGAGCATTGGCTTCATGGGTTCATCTGCGGCGCGGCCTTGAGAAAGGCCCGGGTCGCAGGCGCAAGGCCACCGCCACGAAAGCGCGTCGAATTGCCGGCCAGTTCGTCCTTGAGCCAACCTAGCGTTTCAATGTCGTCGATATCGTACCATTCCGGCAGCAGCGCCATCGTGAGCCCGATTTCAGCCGCGCGCTCGCATGTGCTGCGAGCCACGGTTTCCGTTCCCCACGCGATCTCTGTGAACAGATGCCGATGCGGGCGTTTCAAGCCGATCAGATAGTAGCCGCCGTCGCTGGCTGGTCCCAGCACCATCCGGTCGCCTGCTTCGCGAAGGTTTTCAATGGCCTGGACCAGGAAGCGGGCAGGAAGGGTTGGGCTGTCGCCGTTGACGAGCAAGACGCAGTCATGTCCGTCGATCAGGAGATCACGCGTGGCACCGAACAGCACATTGCCAAGATCGTCGCCAACCTGCAGCAGAAGCCCGAACGTTGCCGGAAGCAGCTCCCGCATGATGTGTTCGACTCCCGCCGGCGCATAGACCCCGTAGCCGCGCCTGCTGAGCGTCTCCGGGACCGCCTCGATGGCTGCGGCGACGTCGCGCAGAAAACAGGCCGATAGCTCCGAGGCGGCAACCGGCCCAATGGCCGTCGCAAGCCGGGTCTTTGCGCGGCCAGGTTGCGGCGCCTTGCAAATGATCCCGATCGCCGCAGCGCTCACGGCAGGAGCCGGGAGCGCTGGCGATCGGCGGCGATCGCGATCAATAGCAGCGCGTCATGGCTGCCGTCCGCTTCGCCCTTTTCAAAATCCATCGATGCGCCCCATTTGATTTGTGACATGGGAAAACCGCAAGACGGGACCCCGCCGCACGCCGCAGCCGGAAGCGACGAAATGTGCCACCGACGCTATGACTGAGCGCTTCACAAATGTAACAAGATGGTTTTGAATGGCATATTGATCACGGATATTGACAACAAGCCCTCACATAAATCAGCACGGAGAACCTCATGCCGACCAACAGCAAGCATGCGGAAACGATTGTCCTGCACGCCGGGTATCGTTGCGATCCGACAACGACGTCGGTTGCGGTTCCGATATACCAGACTACATCCTACCAGTTCAATTCGACCGAGCACGCCGGCGACCTGTTCGCGTTGAAGCAATTTGGCAATATCTACACTCGCATCATGAATCCGACCCAGGCCGTTCTGGAAGAGCGCGTGTCCGTGCTTGAAGGCGGCGTCGCCGCGCTTGCGGTCGCCTCGGGGCAATCCGCCTCGCTGCTCGCCGTGCAAAACATCTGTCATGCCGGCGACAATTTTGTGTGCGCGACCGATATTTACGGCGGCACGTGGAATCTGTTCCAGAACACTATGAGCACGATGGGCATCGAATGCCGCTTCGTTGATCCCGCCGATCCGGAAAACTTCGCCAGGGCGAGTGATGCACGCACCCGCTGCTGGTACGGCGAGAGCTTGCCAAACCCGAAGCTCGTGGTGTTCCCGATCGCTGAGGTTGCCAAGCTCGGCCGCGCGATGGGCATCCCGCTCATCATGGATAACACCGCTTGCCCGGTCTTGTGCAAGCCGCTTGAGCATGGCGCGGCCATCGTCATGCACTCGACCACGAAATATATCGGCGGTCACGGCACGTCGATCGGTGGCATTATTGTCGACGGCGGCAATTTCGACTGGGAGAAGCACGCCGACCGCTTTCCGATGTTGAACACGCCCGACCCGAGTTATCACGGCGCCGTGTGGACGCAGGCGGTGAAGCCACTCGGGCCGATTGCCTATATCATCAAGGCGCGCGTGACACTGCTGCGCGACATCGGCGCGGCCATGTCACCGTTCAATGCCTTTATGTTCATTCAGGGTCTCGAGACGGTGGCGCTGCGAATGCGCCAGCATTGTAGCAACGCCGTAGCAGTGGCGCGTCACCTTGCCGAGCATCCCAAAGTATCGAAGGTGATTTTCCCTGGCCTGATGACCGGCGAGCAGAAACGCCGTGCCGACGCTTATCTCAAAGGCGGCTACGGCGCTCTGGTCGGTATCGAGCTCAGCGGCGGCAAGGAGGCTGGCCGCAAGTTCATCGACAGCCTGAAGCTGCTTTATCACGTCGCCAATATCGGCGACGTCCGCTCGCTCGCCATCCATCCCGCAACGACCACTCACTCGCAATTGTCGCCAGAAGAGCAGATGCAGACGGGTGTCAGCGACGGATATGTGCGGCTTTCGATCGGCATCGAGCATCCTGACGACATTATCGCCGACATCGATCAGGCGCTCGGTGCCGTGTAGTTCCTTTGTCTCATTCCGGAGCGCGCGGCAGTTGCGGGAGAACGGACCTTGATTGAACCAGACTGAACGGCCGCTCGTGGGCTCATTGCTGAAGTAGTCTTTGGGTAGGCGTCCGCGTTGCCCTGGAAGCGGACGTTCGCCAATCGCGTTAGTGGCCGGAGACTTTCGGCGAATTGGCCTCACATTTCGTGAAATTGGGAGCCTGGAGACCTCCCCCGGAATCGCAAAGGCCCACCACTGGCAGGCATTTCTGCGAGTATCAGTAACATTTTATCTGTGCGCCGGACTGCTTCGCTGGCGACGCAGTGGGATTCGAACCAGTCTCCACGCAAATTCCCTGCTAACAGGGAATTTTACAGGGAATTCTGCGATTTTGGGTCTCTTAGGGCCGATTTCGACGCAAGAAGCTCCCGTGCCGCAACCACTTCATGAGCAATTCCCTAAGCGAACTAACAGGGAAAATATTTTCAGAAACAGGGAATTTGTTGGACGTAACAGGGAATTTTGCAGAGCGCTCCTCCCCCGAGCCTGATTCCAAACTAATAGGCCCTCAACTCACGCCCTTGCAGTTACGAAATGCCGTTTGCGTATGACCGGCCGCTTTGCGCCACAAGCGGTCCTTCAACGAGAGATAAATCACACGTTGTTTAAATCGCTTCCGGGATCATCTGGATGGAACCGCAGGGGCATTCCTGGGCGCAGATGCCGCAGCCCTTGCAGTAGTCGAGGTT
>JBATYU010000104.1:0-4318 GCA_049674245.1 Bradyrhizobium sp.
GGGTTCATGAGAGGAACAGGTCGGCCAATCTGCGGAAAGCGTGATCGCATTGTTGGATGCGTCGACAACTCGCGTGACGGTCTGACCTGGTCCATCGTCCCGGCGAAGGGACTTCGCTTCGGGGAGAGCCTGGTGTGGTGACCCGCCCGAAAACCGGTTCGCTCCTCCGTTAGGCCGTTGCTGCCTTGGCAGCCGGATTGAATGGCACATTATCCTTGAGCATGCGGAGCATGATCACGGCGAGCTTGCGCGCCAGTGCTACCTTGGCCTTGTTGGTGCCGGCGCGTCGGGCGATCCGCATCGCCCAGCTCTTGAGTTTCGAGCAGCCCTTGATCGGCTTCGTCAGCATGATGTGGGCGGCCTCGTAAAGCGCCTCGCGCACCGAGGCGTCACCGTGCTTGCTGATGCGGCCGGTGTAGTCGGTCTCGCCGGACTGATACTTCTTCGGCGTCAATCCGAAATGCGGCCCCGCCCGCTTCGATGACGTGAAGCGGGAGGGATCATCGATCGCGCAGGCAAAGGTAAGCGAGACGATCGGCCCCACCGCCGGCGTTGACATTAAGAGCGCGGCCTTCTCGTGAAGGCGCGACATGGCGCGCACACGCTTCTCAAAACCGTTGAATTCTGCAAGCAGGACGGCGCGGGCCCGAAGTAGCGCCTGCCCGATCGTCTGAAGGTTCGGATGCCCCTTCACCAGCTCTTCGATGCGTCCGGCAAAGTTTGTCCGCGTCGTATTGCCGACCTTCAGCCCGAAGCCGCGCAAAATCCCGCGCAGGCTGTTCTCGAAGTCCAGAAGCTTGCTCTGCACCAGCTTGCGCGCCGTCAGCATCGCGCGGATCTCCTGGGCCGCGATCGACTTGCAGTGTACCGGCCGGAACCAGCCGAGCCGCATCAGTTGTGCGATCTTGCGTGCGTCGTTGCGGTCCGACTTCACCGGCATCGCTTTGAAGGCATCGCTCACGTGCCGTGTCTCCAGAAGCTCGACCGCAAGGCCTGCCTGCTTCATGGCCGCATAGAGCCATTGCGACAACGGCCCCGCCTCAAGTCCGACCCTGGCGAGCCCAAGCCCAAGCGAACTGAACCAGCCGATCAGCGCCTCCGGTTCGCTCACCACCTTGGCTTCCCGGACGATCTGGCCGCTGGCGTCGACCACGCACAAACTCGAGCATTCCAATGACACGTCGATTCCTGCATAATGATCCATGGTCGTCTCTCCTTGAGGCTTGGAGCGAGGTCTATCCTCGACTCCGTCACACCATCAGTGTGAGGGACGACCGCCTGCCTTCCAAGCTAGCCGCGCGACGCGCGCCACCAACAGCGCCGTAGCTAGCGCGGCTTGCTTGGAAGGCCCCCGGGGAGCCCGTTACCCCATCTGCGGGTGCATCGAGCACCCGGCTTTCCCTGCGCCCTCTGTTTGGGAGGGTAAGGAGATTTCTGGCAAACCTCGGGCATATCGGACCGCGAGATCGCGAAATTCTATCTATACGTCATTGCGAGGAGCCAACGGGTCGCGCGAATGCGCGCCCGATGACAGGCTCCGCGACGAAGCAATCCATCCCTCCGCTTGCGGCCCGATGGATTGCTTCGCTTCGCTCGCAATGACGTGGCGACAGTTATGTCACACCGGCAGCGCGATCGAATATTTCACCTGGGAGAGCGCAAAGCTCGACTCGATCGAGGCGATGCCGTCGAGCCGCGTCAGCTTGGTCTTCAGGAACGCCTCGTAGGAGGAGAGATCGGCGGCGACCACGCGCAACAAATAGTCGCGATTGCCCGTCATCAGATAGCACTCCAAAACCTCGTCCCATTTCGAGATCGCCTTGGCGAAGCGATCGAGATCCTCCTCCTTCTGCCGCGCCAGCTTGATCGAGATGAAGACGCTGACATGGAGCCCCAGCGATTTCTGGTCGACGGTTGCGATATAGCGGGTGATGACGCCGCGCTCTTCCAGAAGCTTAACGCGGCGATGGCAGGGCGAGACCGAAAGCCCGACCTTGTCGGCAAGCTCGGCCATGGTCATGCGGCTGTCGGATTGCAGCAGGAACAGGATTTTGCGGTCGATGGCGTCGAGGGGATGCATTGGGATAAACCACGGAAAATGGAAGCAGAAATCGTAAGATATCCCAATCTAGGCAGGTATGGCGCGAAAATTTGAGATTTTTGGCGCCGGCCGGAGGACTAACATGAGAGGCCCAAAATGAGCGGCCGAGGGTCCGGAGACACGTGATGGCGGTCGAACCCGCACGCCTTGAACTTTTGTCCGCGCTTGCGCGCAAAGTGCTGTGGCTGTCGTCATGGACCATCCATCACGCCAACCACATCCGCGAAAATACCGATGGGTTGAAGGTCGGCGGCCACCAGGCCTCCTCCGCCTCGCTCGCCACCATCATGTCGGCGCTGTACTTCTCGGTGCTGCGGCCGCAGGACCGCGTCGCGGTGAAGCCGCATGCGAGCCCGGTGTTTCACGCCATCCAGTATCTGTTCGGCCACCAAACCAAAGAGAAGCTGGAGAATTTCCGCGGCTTTAAGGGGGCGCAGTCCTACCCGTCGCGCACCAAGGATACCGACGACGTCGATTTCTCGACCGGCTCGGTCGGGCTCGGCGTGGCGCAGACCTTGTTCGCATCCCTGGTGCAGGACTACGTCAAGGCGCACGGCTGGATGCAAGATCGCCCCGAGGGGCGGATGATTGCGCTGGTCGGCGACGCCGAGATGGACGAGGGCAATATCTTCGAGGCGCTCTTGGAGGGCTGGAAGCAAAGCCTGCGCAATACCTGGTGGGTGGTCGACTATAACCGGCAGTCTCTCGACGCCGTGGTGCGCGAGGGGCTGTGGGCGAAATTCGAATCCATGTTCCGCAATTTCGGCTGGGACGTGGTGATCGTGAAATACGGCAGCCTGATGCGTCAGGCCTTCGCCGAGCCCGGCGGGGAGGCGCTGCGGCGCTGGATCGATCATTGTCCGAACCAGATGTATGCCGCGCTGTGCTTCCAGGGCGGCGCCGCGTTCCGCAAGCATCTCCACGACGACATCGGCGATCAGGGCGAGGTGTCGCAACTGATCGATCGCCGCAGCGACGAGGAGTTGCTGGCGCTGATGTCCAATCTCGGTGGCCACGACATGGCCGCCATGATCGAGGCGTTCGAGGCGATCGATCATGATCGCCCGGTCTGCTTCATCGCCTACACCATCAAGGGCGTCGGCCTGCCGTTCCAGGGCCACAAGGACAACCATGCAGGCTTAATGACGGTGGCGCAGATGGAGAAGTGGCGGAGCCACCAGAACATCCGCCCGGGCCATGAGTGGGAAAAATTCGAGGGGCTTTCGCAAAGCCCAAGCGAGCTCGAGGCGTTTCTTGCCAATGCTCCGTTCAACCGCGAGGGACGCCGCCGCCTGACCGCGCCCGTGATGGACGTGCCCGAGCGGCTCCCGTTCAATCAGGCCGCCCAGATGTCGACCCAGCAGGGTTTTGGGCTGGTGCTGAATGAACTCGCGCGCGGCGACAGCGAATTGGCCTCGCGCATCGTCACCGCGTCGCCCGACGTCACCGTGTCGACCAATCTCGGCGGCTGGGTCAACCGGCGCGGGCTGTTTGCGAAAGCCGAAAATGCCGACTTGTTCCGGCAGGAGAAGATTCCATCGACCTTCAACTGGGATTTCTCGCCCAAAGGCCAGCACATCGAGCTCGGCATTGCCGAGATGAACCTGTTCATTCTGATGTCGGCCTTGGGCTTGTCGCATGCGATCAATGGCGTGCGGCTGCTGCCGGTCGCAACGCTCTACGACCCCTTCATCGAACGCGGTCTCGATGCACTCAATTACGCCTGCTACCAGGATGCGCGCTTCATGGTGGCGGCGACGCCGTCGGGCATTACGCTCGCGCCCGAAGGCGGCGCGCATCAGTCGATCGCGACGCCTTTGATCGGCATGGCGCAGGATGGGCTCACCTCGTTCGAGCCGGCCTTTGTCGATGAACTCTCGGTGATCATGGCTTTCGGTTTTCGCTACATGCAGCGCGAAGGTGCAGAGGGCGGTTCGGTCTATTTACGGCTTTCGACCCGCACCATCGAGCAGCCGCAGCGGATCATGACGGGCGAATTGCAGCGCGATATCACCGCCGGCGCCTATTGGCTGCGCCAGCCGGGGCCGAATTGCGAAATCGTGATCGCCTATACCGGCGCGCTCGCACCGGAGGCGATCGAGGCCACAGGCTTCATCGGCGAGAGCCGCCGGGATATCGGGCTGCTCGCGATCACCTCGGCCGACCGGCTGCATGCGGGCTGGACCGCGGCGCGCCAATTGCGCCGCGACCGGCGCG
>JBATYU010000105.1:0-29590 GCA_049674245.1 Bradyrhizobium sp.
CCTTCGGCGCGATCGAGGGACGCGGCACGCTGACCGGCGGTTCGGCCTGTGTCGCGGCCGGTCCGGCCTGCGCCGGCGTTGCGGCCGGTGGCGTCTTCGCATCCTCGGTGCGGCCCGGAAGATTAGCCGTAAACGTGAACAGAGCTGCAATGGCAACGCCCGTGAAATGGTTTCTCATCTTGATCATCCTCTGAGCGGGGTCATTCCGGGATGGTCCGAAGGACCAGACCTCAGATGCGCAATTGCGCATCGGGGAATCTCGAGATTCTCCGATGTGCAATTGCACATCGGAGCTCACGCGGAGCCTGTCATCGGGCGCGCATTCGCGCGACCCGTTGGCGCGCCCCGGAATGACGATTCGTCACTTTGCCGGAGCCGATGTCGAAGCCGCCGCTATCGGCGCAGGCTCGGACAATTTTGCCGGAGCTGCGTCCACCGCCGGGATCGTCGCGACGGGAGCGGCATCGGTTTTGGTGGTTGAAGCAAACCGGGTTTCGTCCTTGTGGGACTTGTGCGCCTTCGCCGAGCGTTTGGCGGAGAGCGCCTTGCCGTTATACGAGCCGTAGCCTGGCGCATTGACAGACACGCATGACGCGGAGCGGCAGCCGTCCTGGAGGTTGACGGTGACGCCTTCGAAATTGTAGGTGCCGGCGTAAGCCGAAGCGCTGATCAAAACGAGCGCGGCGGTGAGCACGAACTTTTTCATGACAATCCCCTTTGGTTCAAATCGGTGTCAGGCATTCAGGCGATCCGGCCATCCGCCTGACGACCGGCTGGCGAGAGGATTCATTCCCGTGAAATGCCGCCTATCGCGCGTCGGCAGGCGGCGAACGCCTTGACCGTCACTTCGAGGCGGTCTTGGTGTCCATGTTGACGACCTGAACACGGCGGTTGATCGGGTCGGCCGGGTTGGCGGTGTCCTTCAGCTTGGTCTTGCCGTAACCGACGGTGACGAGGTCGCCGCCGGCGATGCCGTATTGATCGACCAAATAGCGCTTGATGGTGTCGGCGCGTCGCTCGGAGAGATCCTGGTTGAAGGTGTCGCTGCCGATGCCGTCGGTGTGGCCGGCGACCACGAATGTCGAACCGCGCAAGTTCGGATTCGAGAGTGCCTTGCCGAGTTCCTGCACCGCCTGCGTCGAACCCCTGCTGATCGCGGCCGAGTTGTAGTCGAACTGAATTTCCAGATCGATGTTCGGCTTGGTGGCCGCGATCTCGGCGATCTCTTCGCGCTCGCCGAGCGAGAGCGACCTTGTGTTGCGGTTGCGCAGGGTTTTGACGAAGCCGATCTCCTTCGCCTTGATGGCCGGATCGGCTTGCGGCCCGGTCGAGAGGCCGCGGGTCAGCGGCTTCGGTTGTAATGCGCTGATAATCTTGTCTGCGGAAACGGTGCCGTCGGCCGCAAGTGCCAGCCCTGCCGTCATCGACAGTGCGGCGCTAATGGCAATCGCCTTGCCAAAGAAATTATGAAAGCTGGTCATAGTAAAATCCTTGCTGTTACGCCTGCAAACCTGCCTGCATAGCGTTTGATGGTCCGAGCATAGGCCGGGTTCAAAGCATAGAATGTGATCCACGTCACACTGAAGAACGGTGCTTGGATCGGCTGGTTTTCGCGCGCCCAAGGGGGGCATTTCGGCAAAAACATCTCGCCGCCGCCCACCGCTTGGCGGCGCGGCCCGTCGCGCCGTCTTGCGACCCGGTTCGATCGCGCGGACGGCTTGAGTGACTTACATCACAGTCCATTTCGTCAAGCCCGATCACGTTGTCTCCATCAGATCGGCCCCGGATGAACCCGATGGGCCAACGATGGACGGATTTAGAGCAGGGGAGAATGGACCATGCGCTTCTTGATCGCAGCAATGACAGCAGCAGCATTTCTCGTCAGTGCCGACGCGGCCTTGGCCGACAAGCGTGTCGCCTTCGTGGTCGGCAACGGCGCCTACAAGAACGTCGCGCCACTTCCGAACCCTGCGGTTGACGCCAAATCGATGGCCAAGGTTTTGCGCAATGTCGGTTTCGATGTCGTCGAAGGCACTAACCTCACCCGCGACAAGATGACGGAAAAGCTGCTCGACTTCGGCAAGAAGGCCGAAGGCGCCGATGTTGCGGTGTTCTTCTATGCCGGCCACGGCATCGCCGTTAACGGCATCAACTATTTGCTGCCGGTCGATGCCGACCTCAAATCCGAAATGGACGTCAAGCTCGGCGCCGCCATCAACGTCGACCTCACGCTCGAACAGACCATGAGCGATGCCAAGGTGAAACTGGTGTTCCTCGACGCCTGCCGCGACAACCCGTTCGCCGCCAAGATCCGTTCCGCTAAGGCGACCCGCAGCGTTTCGGTGCAGTCAGGCCTCGCCGAGATGAAGTCCGGCGAAGGAACGCTGATCGTGTTCGCGACCGGTCCCGGTCAGACCGCGCTCGACGGCGAAGCCGGCACCAACAGCCCGTTCACCCGCGCGCTGGTCGCCAATATCGCAGCTCCCGGGGTCGAAATTCAACAGGCGATGACCAAGGTACGCGCCCAGGTCAACGAAGAGACTGGCAAGAACCAGCTTCCCTGGGGCCACACCAATCTGATCGGCACGGTCTATCTCAATCCGGCCGGTGCTCCTGCCGCGGCCGATGCGACGAACACGCCGGCGGCTCCCACCGGTCCTACTTCCGAAGTCGAGCTGGAGTTCTGGCGCTCGATCAAGGACTCCAACAAGGTGGAAGAGCTCAACGCCTATCTGCAGAGCTATCCCAACGGCCAGTTCAAGTCGCTGGCGCTGAGTAGGATCGCCTCGCTGCAGGACGGTCCGTCGAACACGACCCGCAACCTGACCACCGGCATCGACCCCGCGACCTTCACCCAGGACGCCGACCAGGTCTCCGAAGACCAGATCGGTCTCGACAAGGGCCAGCGCCGCGACGTGCAGCTCCGGCTCAACGGTCTCGGCTTCGACACCAGGATCAACGGCAAGTTCGACGAAGCGACCCGTAGCGTGATCAAGCGCTGGCAGGCGGCGCGCAACTATCCCTCGACCGGCTATCTGAACCAGCTCCAGCATAAGGCGCTGCTCTCGGAGATCGTCTCGACCCGCGCCGCTTCCTCCGACGACCAGGATGACGAGACTGTACATTATTCCCGCCGCTCGGGCGGCGGCGGCCGTCACTATCACCGTGGCGGTGGCGGCCCCGGCGCCTTCTTCGGCGGCTTGGGCGGGTTGTTCCGCCGCTGAGGAGTTTGATTGGAACACGATCGCGCAAGAGGCGGCCAGCGGGCCGCCTGTTCGCGTTAGCAGCTATATTCCAGGATCGTGAGGTGGCCCGGAGTTCGTGAGGTATATCGAGGTCCAGGTTTCAGCGGGTACGGCACGGGAGCGCGACCCAGCGGTGTTCGTCGGCTGACTGATGAGGGGATTGTTCCGTCGCTAAGGTGTTTCGCATTCGAAGCACTTTTCCAACGCAATTCGAAAGGACGGCCTTTTGCGGGCCGCCGTTTTGTGTTGATTGGTGTGTTGATTGGCGGGCGAAAAGTTTCATCGCGGAGATCTGGTCTCAAAGCAATCGCGCCGGTGCCGATCTGCGAACAACAAATCGGCCAGATGCGCGTTCAAAAGTGGCCCGCTCGCCGAGAAAAAGAACAGAAAAAGAAAAAACAACCAACCATAGCAGGGGCCGTGTTTCATTCAGTAAGAAAGCATAGCGACTATTTGGGATATCGGGCGGGCGTGCCGGGAACAGGTTCCACGAGTTCGATGCCGATCTTGATCGGGGCGGTTCTGATCGCGGTTGCGATCCTGCTGTCCACGCTGGTCACCGCGCTCGGCACCCGCTACGTCGGGATTGAGGGTCCGACCGAGGAGAGCGCGTGGCTGGTCGACCGGCTCACCGGAAGCGTTTACAGGTGTCAGGCCCCGGAACGCGGCAAGGCGACATGTGAGGCGGAAACCGCGACCGGCAGCATCGCCGGGCGGCAGAAGCAGGGCCGCTAGGGTGTCTAGTTCACGGCAGGAATCATTCGCGCCGCCTGATCCTCGAACGAGGCTAACGGCAAGATTGTCGTCTGCGTTTGATCGCGGCGCGGGGGCAGCGCCCGTCCCGCGCCGCGCTTAGCGTTGCAGCGCAGCACATAAAAATGTCGTTCTCCGGAAACGTATCGGGAGGAGAGTGCATATCCCGATCGCCAGCAATTCGCTGGTTTCTTCCCGGCAGCGCGGCTTTTTCCGGCCCTCGCAACGTTGCCGAATCCCGCTACATTGCTGGGCGATGTCCCGCGACCGGAAATCCCATTCCCTGACCAAGGCCGAGGCGAGGCGCCTCTGGCTAAGCGCCCAACGGCTCGACACCCTGGCCCCGTTCGGCGACGGCCGGCCCGCGGTGGCCGCCGCGGTCGATCATCTCGGCTATGTGCAGATCGACACCATCAACGTCATCGAGCGCTGCCATCACCATATTCTCTATACCCGTATCCCCGCCTATCGCCGCGCCGATCTGCGGCAGGCCCAGAGCGTCGACAAGAGCGTGTTCGAATACTGGACCCACGCCTTGTCTTACGTGCCGTCCAAGGATTTCCGCTTCTTCGTGCCGGCGATGAAGCTGCACCAGCGTGAGGGCCATCGATGGTTCAATTCCGTCAAGCCGGCCGACATGCGCAAGGTGATGCGGCTGATCAGGCAGAACGGCGCGCTCACCATCCGCGACATCGAGGACGATGTGCTGGCGGAGAAGGAGCATCTGTGGCAGAGCCGCAAGCCGTCGAAGCGGGCGCTGCAGCTCGCCTTCTATGAAGGCCGGCTTACGATTAGCGAGCGCAACGGCATGCTGAAGACTTATGAGCTGATGGCGCGGCACTTTGGTTGGGACAAGCCACCAAGGCAGGCCTCAGTGACCGAAGCCACCGCCTATCTGCTCGATCGCGCGTTGCGGGCGCAGGGGGTCGTGAGCCTCGATTCGATCTGTCACCTCGACGCGCCGAGCAAGAAGGCGATCCGGCGGTTGATCGAGCAAAGGGTCCGGCGCAACGAGCTGGTGCCGGTCGCTCTTGAAGGCGCGGGCAAGCAGGAGCATTGGGCGCGCCCGGAGACGCTGGAAAATGCGCATGAGGGCACTTGCGAACTGGTGCACATCCTGTCGCCGTTCGATCCCTTGATCATCCAGCGCAAGCGGACCCATCTGTTCTTCGATTACGAGCACCGCTTTGAGGCTTATGTACCGAAGGAGAAGCGCCTGTTCGGCTATTTCGCGCTGCCGGTGCTGGTGGGGGATGAGATCGTCGCCGCGATCGATCTGAAGACCGATCGGGCGAACAAGAAACTCTTGATGCAGAAATGGAATTGGGTCGGCAGCGGCAAAGCGCGCGGCGCGCGCAACGATTTCAAGCGCCGCATCGAGGAAGAGCTCGATCGCTTCGAGCGCTTTCAGCTCGCGGAGTGAGGGCTTGCGATCCTGACGATTGCCAAGACGAGGTTGTCCAATAGCGCCCCGAGCGCGATGCCGACGGCGTAAGCCAAAATGTCCCATGGCGAGAAGATGCGGCCGAGCAACAGCGCGCCTGCCATGGTCAAACGAAAGCTGTCGAGCCATGGGGTGTGGACCAGGCGAAACAATTCAACGCCAACAGCAATGACGGCTGCGATCATCACAACGCTCCGGCGCGTCGAGCGCGACGCGACGATTGCGACCAGAAAGAACACCATCGCTCCCTACAAAATCGAGCCGCCATACTTCACGGTGAAGGCGGAGAGTCCGAGGCCGAGTCCAAATCCGCGCAAGGCAAGGCCGGCGGCGATGATCGACAGGCACAGCAAGGCGCGGACGATCATCAAAACTCTCCAGTTTCCTCTCACGTGATCCAATCGCGTGATCCGAGCGCCATTCAGCATGCAGGGCGGACCCCCGCACAGGGAGGACCGGATTTCGGTAAAGTGACTCTCACGAAATCATGATATATGACGAATATTGACATTCATCAGTCAATAGTCGACACTATTCCTCAAGGTTCAGCCGAGGGAGTGTCCGATGTTCGTTCGGTCAGTTTTGTCCAGCTATTCAAGGCTCTTAGTTGGAATTTCATTGGCAGTTATGGCGGTCGCCTTGGCCGGCTGCAATAACTCCTTAGCCCAGAAAGCCGAGCCCGCGCGGCCCGTGCTGGTCGCCACCGCCCATTATGAGGCGGAATCGCCGGAGCGCAGCTTTGTCGGAACCATCCGCCCGCGGATCGAGGCCGACATGGGCTTTCGGGTGCCCGGCAAGGTCGCAAAACGCCTGGTCGAAGTCGGCCAGCCCGTCGATGTCGGCGAGCCGCTGGCGACGCTGGACGAAGTCGACTTGAAGCTGCAAGCCGAGCAGGCCGATGCCGAACTTCATGCCGCCACCGGCGTGCTGGCGCAGGCCGCCGCCGCCGAGACCCGTGCGAAGGATTTGCGCGTCAAAGGCTGGACCACGGACGCGCAACTCGACCAGGCCAAGGCTGCCGCCGACGAGGCTCGGGCCCGGCTCAATCGTGCCGAGCGCTCGGTCGATCTCACCAAAAACTCGCTTTCCTACGCGACGCTGGTCGCCGACAGCCGCGGCGTCGTCACCGCCACGTTGATCGAGCCCGGCCAGGTGGTGGCCTCCGGGCAGACCGCGATCCGCGTCGCGCGCTTTGGCGAAAAGGAAGCCGTGGTCGCGATCCCGGAGACGCTGGTGGGGCGCGCCAAGGAAGGCACCGCGACGGTGACGCTGTGGTCGGAGCCCGACAAGAAATATGCGGCAAAGCTGCGCGAGATCGCACCGTCAGCCGATCCCGCCACCCGCACCTATCTTGCAAAATTCTCGCTGCCCGGCGCCGACGATCGTGTGTCGCTCGGCATGACGGCGACGCTAACGCTTGCCGATGCCGCCACCCAGCGCGTTGCACGGCTGCCGCTGTCGGCGCTGTTCAACGAAGGCGGTGATCCCTCGTTCTATGTCGTCGATGATAGAGGCGACGTGACGCTGCAGCCGGTTACCGTCAAGGCCTTTGAGAGCAGCGACGTCGTCATATCAGGTGGCGTCGACGAGGGCGCCAAGGTTGTCGCGCTTGGCGTGCAGAAGCTCGACCCGAGCCAGAAGGTCAGGGTGGTGTCGTCGCTGTCGTTCTAGTCCCCGTCATTGCGAGCGAAGCGAAGCAATCCATCCATCGGTGCAGCAAGTATGGATTGCTTCGTCGCTACATTCCTCGCAATGACGGTCGCAGTGGATGTTGGATTTCGTATTGGAGGGTGACATGAAGCGCTTCAATCTCTCGGGCTGGGCGGTGAGCCATCCCACGCTCATTCTGTTCCTGATGATCGCGCTCGGCATTGCCGGCTTCTTCTCCTATCAGAAGCTCGGCCGCGCCGAAGATCCCTTCTTCACGGTGAAGGTCGTCAACGTCTCGGCGATGTGGCCGGGTGCGACCGCTGCTGAAATGCAGATGCAGGTCGCCGACCCCATCGAGAAGAAGCTGCAGGAACTGCCTTATTTCGAAAAAGTGCAGACCTATTCCAAGCCGGGATTCACGGCGCTGCAGGTCACGTTCCGCGATTCGACCCCGCCAAAGGAGGTGCCGTACCTGTTTTACCTGTTGCGCAAGAAGCTCGTCGACGTGCAGGGCCAGTTGCCGGCGGGCCTGCTCGGTCCGGTCGTCAACGACGAATTCTCCGACGTCGATTCGATCCTTTACATGATGACCGGCGACGGCGCCGACTATGCGCAACTGAAGAAGGCTGCCGAAGGTCTCCGCCAGCGGCTCTTGAAGGTACCGGGGGTGACAAAAGTCGATCTCTACGGCACCCAGGACGAGCGCATCTACGTCGAATTCTCGCACGCCAAGCTCGCAACGCTCGGCATTACGCCTCAGGCCCTGTTCGACTCGCTCGCCAAGCAGAACAACGTCGTGCCGGCCGGCACGGTCGAGACCTCCTCGCAGCGCGTGCCGCTGCGCGTCACCGGCGCGCTCGACGGCGTCAAGGCGGTGGCGGAGACACCGGTCGAGAGCAACGGCCGCGTGTTTCGGCTGGGCGATATCGCGAGCGTCACCCACGGTTTTGTCGATCCCCCGAGCTTTGTCGTACGTCAGGAGGGTAAGCCCGCGCTTGGCATCGGCGTCGTCACCGCCAACGGCGCCAATATCCTCGAACTCGGCAAGGAGGTTGCGAACGCGACCGCCGAATTCATGAAGGCGGTGCCGGTAGGAATCAATGTCGATCTGATCGCCGATCAGCCCAAAGTGGTCGAACATGCCGTCGGTGAGTTCGTCCATTCCTTCATCGAGGCGCTCGCCATCGTGCTGTTCGTCTCGTTCGTCGCACTCGGCTGGCGCACCGGCATTGTGGTGGCGGCCTCGGTGCCGCTGGTGCTTGCGATCGTGTTCATCGTCATGAATGCGATGTCGCTCGACCTGCACCGGATTACGCTGGGCGCCCTGATCATCGCGCTCGGTCTGTTGGTCGATGACGCCATCATCGCCGTCGAGATGATGGTGGTGAAGATGGAGCAGGGCTGGGACCGCATCCGCGCGGCGTCCTTTGCCTGGGAATCGACCGCCTTCCCGATGCTGACGGGAACGCTGGTCACGGCGGCAGGCTTCCTGCCGATCGGCTTTGCCAATTCCGCGGTCGGCGAATATGCCGGCGGCATCTTCTGGATCGTGGCGATCGCGCTGGTCGCGTCCTGGTTCGTGGCGGTGATCTTCACGCCCTATATCGGCGTCAAGCTGCTGCCGAACATCAAGATCAACCACAACCATGACCCGCACGCCATTTATGAAACGCGCATGTACCGCGCGCTGCGCGCCATGATTCAGTGGTGCGTCGACCACCGCGTCAAGGTGGTGGTGGCAACCGTCGGCGTGTTCGCGCTCTCGATCGTGGCGTTCGGCCACGTCCAGCAGCAGTTCTTCCCGCTGTCGGAACGGCCCGAACTGTTTTTGCAGCTGCGGCTGCCCGAAGGCACCGCCTTCAACGTCACGGAAAAATCCGTGAAGAAGGCGGAAGAGCTGCTCAAGGGCGACAAGGACATTTCGACCTATACGGCCTATGTCGGGCAGGGCTCGCCGCGGTTCTGGCTCGGGCTCAACCCGCAATTGCCGAACGAGGCTTTTGCCGAGATCGTGATCGTCGCCAAGGACGTCGAGGCGCGCGAGCGGATCAAGGCTAAAATCGAGAATGCGGCCGCTGACGGCATCCTGAGCGAGGCGCGGGTGCGCGTCGATCGCTTCAACTTCGGCCCGCCGGTCGGCTTCCCCGTGCAGTTCCGCGTGATCGGCCCCGATCCCAAGACCGTGCGCGAGATCGCCTACAAGGTGCGCGACGTGGTCAAAGAGAACCCGAACGTCAAGGATCCGCAGCTCGACTGGAACGAGCAGTCGCCGTACCTGAAGCTCGTGGTCGATCAGGATCGCGCCCGGGCGCTGGGTCTGACCCCGCAGGACGTCTCGCAGGCGCTCGCCATGCTGATCTCGGGCGCGCCGGTCACGACCATCCGCGACGGCATCGAGAAGGTCGGCGTGGTCGCCCGCGCCGTGCCGTCCGAGCGGCTCGATCTCGCCCGCGTCGGCGATCTCACCATCACCTCCCGCAATGGGGTTGCGGTGCCGCTGCAGCAAATCGCCAGGATCGAATACTCTCATGAGGAGCCGATCATCTGGCGGCGCAACCGCGACATGGCGATCACGGTGCGCGGCGACGTCGTCGACGGCGTGCAGGCGCCCGACGTCACCAACCAGATCTGGCCAAAACTGCAGGAGATCCGCGATCGTCTCGAGCCGGCCTACCGGATCGAGGCGGGTGGCGCTTTCGAGGAATCCGCCAAGGGCAACGCCTCGATCTTCGTGCTGTTCCCGCTGATGGTCATTGTCATGCTGACGCTCCTGATGATCCAGTTGCAGAGCTTCTCGCGGCTGTTGCTGGTGTTCCTGACGGCGCCGCTCGGCATCGTCGGGGCCTCGCTGGGCTTGAATGTCGCGAGCCAGCCGTTCGGCTTCGTGGCGCTGCTAGGACTAATCGCGCTGGCCGGGATGATCATGCGCAATGCCGTGATTTTAGTGGACCAGATCGAGACCGACGTCTCCCATGGCCTGACCCGCAAGGAAGCGATCGTGGAGGCCACGGTCCGGCGCGCCCGCCCGGTGGTGCTGACGGCGCTCGCCGCGATCCTGGCGATGATCCCGCTGTCGCGCTCGGCGTTCTGGGGTCCGATGGCGATCACCATCATGGGCGGATTGTTTGTTGCGACTTTCCTGACCTTGCTGTACCTGCCGGGACTGTACGCCCTCTGGTTCCGCAAGAGCCTCGAGGAAAGCGGCACAAGCGAACAGATTGGCCCGGCACCGCGGCAACAGGGCGAGCCGAGTCCCGCATTTCCGCTTGCTGAAGCCGCGGAATAATTGAACATTGGGTATTGCCATGACGCTGGTTTCTGAACATGTCGAGCCGGACACGCGGGAGCGGATTCTCGTGGTGGCGGAGCGTCTGTTCCGGCAGATCGGCTATCAGAAGACCACGGTGGCCGATATCGCCAAGGAGCTGCGCATGAGCCCGGCCAACGTGTATCGCTTCTTCGACTCGAAGAAGGCGATCCACGAGGGCGTCGCGCGCACCCTGATGGGTGAAGTCGAGATCGAGGCACAGCGGATCGCCCACTCGCCGGGGCCGGCGGCCGTACGCCTGCGCGAGTTGATAAAGACCGTCAATCGCATGAACACCGAGCGCTATATCGGCGACTCCAAGCTGCATGAGATGGTCGAGATCGCGATGCAGGAGGACTGGGACGTCTGCACCGCTCATATGGAAATGATCGCCTCCTCCATCGGGCTGGTGATTGGGCAGGGGGTGGTTTCCGGAGAATTCGAGGCCGCAGACCTGCAACTCGCCTCGTTCTGCGCCTGCACCGCGATGATGCGCTTCTTCCATCCTCAGATGATCGCCCAATGCGCCACCAAGCCGGGGCCCTCGATCGACCAGATGATCGATTTTGTGATCGCGGGCCTGTCGCCGCGTGGTAAAACGGCCGGCAAATAGCCCGGCATTTTCCGTCGTTGCATTATGCCGTAGGGTGGGCAAAGGCGCTTTAGCGCCGTGCCCACCATGCTTGCTTCAATAAACTGGTGGGCACGCTACGCTTTGCCCACCCTACGAATGAAGGAAGAAACGTGGACGCCAAGAGCCCAAAGGACCTGCACTATTACGAGCCGAAGAACGGCCACGGCCTCAGGCACGATCCCTTCAACGCCATCGTCGCGCCCCGTCCGATCGGATGGATTTCCTCGCGCGGCGCCAACGGCAACGTCAATCTTGCGCCCTACAGCTTCTTCAACGGCTTTTGTTACGTTCCGCCGATCATCGGCTTCTCGTCCACGTCCTGGAAGGACAGCGTCGCCAATATCGAGGAGACGAGGGAGTTCGTCTGGAACCTCGCGACCATGGACCTCGCCAGGCAGATGAACGCGACCGCGGCCCATGTCGCGCGCGGCATCAGCGAATTTGAGATCGCAGGCCTGACCCCGGTCTCCGGCAAGCTCGTCAATGTGCCGCGGGTCGCCGAAAGCCCGGTCTCGTTCGAATGCAGGTTGACGCAGATCATTCAGTTGCAGGGCGCCAACGGTGAAAAGGCGCAGGCCTGGCTGACGCTGGGCGAGGTGGTGGCCGTCCATATCGACAAGGCCATGATCAAGGACGGCGTCTACCAGACCGCCCTCGCGCGCCCGATCGTGCGAGCGGGGCGCAAGGGCGACTATTTCGAGATCAGGCCGGAGGCCATGTTCGAGATGACACGGCCGGACTGAGTTTACCCTTGTAGGATGGGTTGAGCAAAGCGATACCCATCACGTCATTGGAGGCATTGATGGGTTTCGCTTCGCTCAACCCATCCTACACCGAAGCCCATTGCTGTAAGTGCTGTAAGTTACGTCCATGCCAGCGTTTTCGGAACTGAAGCGGGATTTTGCCGTTATCGGTCACCGATCAATTTCGGCTTATTTTCAATGCGAAATGCCGCCTGAATCTTTACGCTTTCCGCTAGAGTAAAGTCGTCTTCGCGCCAGCCTCTCTCTTAACCCAAGAGGACATCGCCATGAGCTCCTTCCGCCGCGACTTCATCACCAAGCCGATCTTTTCTGTCGCGCGCGGCGTATTGCCGGCGATGTCGGACACTGAGCGCGAGGCGCTGGAGGCCGGCGACGTCTGGTGGGATGCCGATCTCTTCACCGGCAATCCCGACTGGTCGAAATTGCTTGCCTATCCGCAGGCTGTGCTGACGGCGGAGGAAAAGGCCTTCCTCAACGGCCCGGTCGACGAGCTCTGCGCGATGCTCGACGACTGGAAGATCAATTGGGAATGGCGCGATCTGCCGCCCGAGGCCTGGGACTTCATCAAGCGCCAAAAATTCTTTGGCATGATCATTCCGAAGGAATTTGGCGGGCTCGGCTTCTCGCCCTACGCGCATTCCGAAGTGGTGCGCAAGCTTTCCACGCGCTCGCTCGCGACCGCCGTCACCGTGATGGTGCCGAATTCGCTCGGGCCCGGAGAATTGTTGATGCGGTTCGGCACCAAAGACCAGCGCGAGCGGTGGCTGCCGCGGCTCGCCGACGGGCGCGACATCCCCTGCTTCGGCCTGACCAGCCCGGAAGCCGGCTCCGATGCCGCCTCGATGATCGATAGCGGCATCATCTGCAAGGGCAACTTTGAAGGCCGCGAAGTGCTGGGCTTGAGGCTGAACTGGCACAAGCGCTACATTACACTGGGGCCGGTCGCGACGCTGTTGGGCTTGGCCTTCAAGGCCTACGATCCGGATCATCTGGTCGGTCAACAGGAAGACCTCGGCATCACGGTGGCGCTGATCCCGACGCATCTTCCGGGCGTCGACATCGGCCATCGCCATCTGCCGGCGATGCAGGTGTTTCAGAACGGGCCGAACTGGGGCCACGACGTCTTTATCCCGATGGATTACATTATCGGCGGACAAGAACGCCTGGGCCAGGGCTGGAAGATGCTGATGACGGCGCTCGCCGCCGGCCGCGGCATCTCGCTGCCGTCATTGTCGGCGGCAGGTGCCGCCTTCGCCGCGCGCACCACCGGCGCCTACGCCCGCGTCCGCGAGCAGTTCGGCATTTCTATCGGCAAGTTCGAGGGTATTGAGGAGCCGCTGGCGCGCATCGCCGGCATCGCCTACCTGCTCGACGCGGCGCGCCGGCTGACCTGCGCCGCGCTCAATCAGGGGCATCATCCGGCCGTCATCTCCGGCATCATGAAGCTGCAGGCGACCGAACGGATGCGGATCGCGATCGACGACGCCATGGATATCCATGGCGGCAAGGCCGTGATCGACGGCCCGCAGAATTACCTCGGCAGTCTCTATCGCTCGGTGCCGGTCGGCATCACCGTCGAAGGCGCCAACATCCTGACCCGCAACCTGATCGTGTTCGGGCAGGGCGCGATCCGCGCGCATCCATATCTCCTGGAAGAGATGAACGCGCTTGGCGACGACGACCGCGCGCGCGGCCTCGACGCCTTCGACAAGGCATTTTGGAAACATGTCGGGCATAGCTTCACCACGCTGTTCCGCGCCTGGGGCCGAAGCTGGAGCTTTGGCATGTTCGCGCCCGCACCGGACGCCGGCGACGCCACGCGATTCTATCGGCAGCTCTCGCGCTATGCTTCCGCGTTTGCGCTGAGCGCCGACATGGCGCTGCTCACACTTGGCGGCGCACTGAAGCGGAAAGAGATGCTGTCGGCGCGGTTCGGCGATATTTTATCCGAACTCTATCTGCTGTCCGCCGCGCTAAAGCGCTGGCAGGACGAGGGCCGGCAACGGGACGATTTTGCCGCGCTTGAATGGTGCATGGCACAAGGCTTCAAAACCATCGAAAGCCGCTTTGCAGAAATCTTTGCCAATTTGCCGAACCGGTTCGTCGGCATCATGCTGAAATTCCTGATCCAGCCCCTTGGCGCGCGCGTGGTTGGTCCTTCCGATCTCGTCGTGCATCAATGCGCCCAGTTAGTGCTGGAGCCGTCGGCGGCACGCGACCGTCTCACGCCGGATTTGTCACATGTCGATGACGACGGCGGCCCGGCGCGGCTGGAAAAGGCGTTTTTGCTGGTGGCCGCTACCGAAGATATCGCCAAGCGAATGCGCGCCGCTCACCTCCACGATTCGCGGGAGGCCGTGAAAAAAGGCGTCATCACGCAAGCCGAGGGCGATCAGCTCGCTGCCGCCCACGAAGCCGTCGCCAAGGTCATCGAGGTCGACGATTTCGCGCCCGAGGCGCTGTCGCCGATTTACAAGAAACCCGCCGACGTGCATCAGTTCTTGCAGGATATGGCTGAGCAGAGGGCTGCGAGCTGATGGCGCGACCGGTTTTCATTGTCGACGGCAGCCGGACGCCGTTCCTGAAAGCGCGTTCCGGTCCCGGCCCGTTCACCCCGGTCGATCTTGCCGTGCAATGCGGCCGGCCGCTCTTGGCACGGCAACCCTTTGCGCCATCGGCGTTCGATCAGGTGATCCTCGGCTGCGTCAACGTCATCGCCGACGAAATGAATCCGGCCCGTGTCGCCGCCCTGCGGCTCGGCATGGGGGAATCCATGGTCGCCTTCACGGTACAGATCAATTGCGGCTCGGGCATGCAATCGATCGACACCGGCTTTCGCTACATCCGCGAAGGCGTTTCCGATCTCATTCTCGCCGGTGGCGCTGAAGCTTTGAGTTATGCGCCGCTGGTGTGGCCGCAGGCCGGCGTGCGCTGGTTTGCGGGGCTCGCCGGCGCCAAGGGTGTCGGCGCCAAGATCCTCGCCGCGTTGAAGGCGCGTCCGGCCTACTTCAAGCCGATCATCGGGCTCGAGCGCGGGCTGACCGATCCGATCACCGAACTGAACATGGGGCAGACCGCCGAAGTGGTCGGGCACCTGTTCGGCATCACGCGCGCCCAGTCCGACGTCTACGCGGCCGAGAGCCACAAGCGGCTCGCCAACGCGCAGTCGCAAGGCTTTTTGAAAGGTGAGGTCGAGACCGCGTTTTCCCGCGACGGCAAATTCTACGATCACGACGACGGCGTGCGGCCGGACTCGACGCCGGAGACGCTGGCAAAGCTGAAGCCGGTGTTCGAACGTCCGTGGGGACAGGTCACCGCCGGCAATTCTTCCCAGATCACCGACGGCGCGTCCTGGGTGATCCTGGCTTCCGAAGATGCGGTTACCAAACACGGGTTGAAGCCGAAGGCTGTGATCCTTGACAGCCAATGGTCGGCGCTCGACCCCTCGATCATGGGGCTCGGCCCGGTGCGGTCGGCGACCGCGCTTTTAAAGCGCAACACGCTGACGTTACAGGACGTCGAGACCTGGGAATTGAACGAGGCCTTTGCGACCCAGGTGCTCGGCTGTCTCGCCGCCTGGAATGACGAAAGATTCTGCTGCGAAATTTTGGGACTTGACGGCGCCGCGGGACAAATCGACCAGACAAAGCTCAATGTCGACGGCGGCGCGATCAGCCTCGGCCATCCCGTCGGCTGTAGCGGCAACCGCATCGTGCTGCATCTCGTCAATGCGATGAAGCGGCTCGGCACCAGGCGCGGGGTTGCCACCGAATGCATCGGCGGCGGGCAGGGCGGCGCGATGTTGATAGAGACGGTGTGATCATGGATTCGAAGATCATCGATGTTCTCGCCGACCGCGTGCTCACGCTTGGGCCAAAACCTGAGGCGACCGGCGCCTATCGCCATTTTAAGCTGACGCGCGACGCTGACGGCGTCGCCTGGCTGTTGTTCGACCGCGACGGTGCTAGCGCCAATACGCTGTCGGCCGATGTGATCGAGGAACTCGACAAGGTCTTGGCCGCGCTGGAAAGCGAGCGGCCGGCAGGTCTTGTGATTCGCTCGGCCAAGAAATCTGGATTCATCGCCGGCGCCGATGTCAACGAATTCCGCGGCGCCAGCGATCCCCGCACGGTCGAGACCGCAATCAGCCGTGCGCATGCGGTGATCGACCGGCTCGAGGCGTTGCGCGTTCCGAGCGTGGCGGTGATCCACGGCTTTTGCCTCGGCGGCGGACTTGAAGTGGCGCTCGCCTGCCAGTCGCGGATTGCGATCGACGGCGCGCGCTTTGGTTTTCCGGAGGTGCTGCTGGGATTACATCCTGGCCTCGGCGGCACCGCGCGTTTCACGCATCTGATCAATCCGATGCAGGCGATGACCTTGATGCTGACCGGCAGGACCATCGACGCGCGACGGGCCAAGGCGCTCGGGCTGGTCGATGCCGTGGCGCAGGAGCGCCACGTCGCAAACGCGGTCAAGGACGCGATCTTCGGCCGCCTGCAGCGGGCGCGGCCTAAGCTGTTGAACACCATCCTGAACTCCGGCCCGGCGCGCGGTTTTCTCTCTTCGCGGATGCGCCGCGAGGCCGAGAAAGCAGCATCCAGCGAACATTATCCCGCGCCTTACGCGCTGATCGATCTCTGGGAAAAGCACGGCGGCGACAGGCCTGCGATGCTATCCGCGGAAAAAGCCTCGTTCGCCAATCTGATGGTGACGCCGACCGCGCAGAACCTGATCCGCGTGTTCTTCCTGCGCGAGCAGATGAAGAAGCTAGCTGGGCTCGGCAACAAGGTCGACCATGTCCACGTCATCGGCGCCGGCGCGATGGGCGGCGACATCGCGGCATGGTGCGCCAATCAGGGCATGCGAGCCACGCTCGCCGACATGAAGCCGGAGCCGATCGCGGGTGCGATGAAGCGCGCCACTGAGCTGTTCAAGAAAATCCTGCGCAAACCGACCGACGTCAGGGACGCGCTGGACCGGCTCATCCCCGACATGGATGGCGAGGGCGTCCGCAACGCCGATCTTATCATCGAGGCGGTGCCGGAAAAGCTCGAATTGAAGCAGAAGGTCTATGCCTCGCTCGAGCCAGTCATGAAGCCGGGCGCGATTCTTGCCACCAACACCTCGAGCATCCCGCTGCAGGATTTGCGCACCACGTTGCAAAGGCCGGAGCGATTGCTCGGATTGCACTTCTTCAATCCGGTATCGCGGCTGCAGCTGGTCGAGGTGGTCAGCCACGACGGCAACGACGCGCAGCTCCTGAAGGAGGCGCTGGCCTTTGTCGGCGCCATCGACCGGCTGCCGCTGGCGGTGAAGAGTTCGCCGGGCTTCCTCGTCAACCGTGCGCTGACGCCTTATATGCTGGAGGCGATGGTGCTGCTCGACCAGAACATCGACAAGCGCGTCATCGATGCGGCGGCGGAAAAGTTCGGCATGCCGATGGGGCCGATCGAGCTCGCCGATCAGGTCGGTCTCGATATCTGCCTCGACGTCGGCGACATGCTGCGCTCGAAATTCGGCGACCTGCTGCCGCCGACGCCGGCCTGGTTGCGCGAGAAAGTCGCCAAGGGCGAGCTTGGCCGCAAGTCCGGCAAAGGCTTCTATGTCTGGAAGGACGGCAAGGCCGACAAGGGTCCGGCCCCGGCCTCCGGCGCGCAGCCGAGTGAAGAGATGACCGACCGGCTGATCCTGCCGATGTCCAATGTCTGCGTCGCGGCCTTGCGCGAGGGCATCGTCGATGATGCCGATGCGGTCGACGGCGCCATGATCTTCGGCACCGGTTATGCGCCGTTCCGCGGTGGCCCGCTCAACTACGCGCGCACGCGAGGGGCGGACAATGTGGTGTCGGCGTTGCGGGCGCTGGCGGTAAAATTCGGCGGCCGGTTCACGCCCGATGCCGGCTGGGAGAATTTCAAGTGACCGATACGACCGATGCGCACGTGCATGCGCCGCCGAGCTTTGAGATCGAGCCGACCGGCGAGCTCTGCACCCGCACGCTGGCGATGCCGGCCGACACCAACCAGAACGGCGACATTTTCGGCGGCTGGCTGCTCGCCCAGATGGATATCAGCGGCGGCGTGTTCGCCGCCAAGATCACCAAATCGCGCAACGTCACCGTCGCGATCGACGCGATCAATTTCCGCAAACCCGTCTACGTCGGCGATCTCGTCTCGGTCTACGGCAAGCTGGTGCGGATCGGCCGCACCTCGCTGACGGTGCATCTCGAAGCCTGGGTGGTCCGGCGCAAGGAAATGCAATCGATCCTCGTCACCGACGGCAATTTCACCTACGTCTCGATCGACGAGCATGGACATCCGCAAATCATCAAACAGGACCGGCCGTCGATCACGGCGTGACCACGCGGCCTTTCATTCCGCCACCCGTTCAAGACTTACGTTGCAGATGCCGTCGCGGAGACCTCTCGCTCCCGGGTCACGGCACTATCGTCAGAAGCAAATTCACGACTGAATTTGAGCGCACCCCCGCGCACCGCGGACCCGACGAAAAAGCCGGTGCGAGCGAACGCAAGCATCGTGATATGAGAATGGCCGTCAGGGGAAACGAAAGTTGCGGCGCATGCATGAGAAAAATTCAATGATTGGGCTGGAGCGCGGCACCTTTCCGTTGTCGGGTCTGCGCGCCTTCGACGCGGCCGCGCGTCTCGGCAGCTTCCGCGCCGCGGCGGATGCGCTTGGCGTCACGCCGTCCGCCGTCAGTCACCAGTTTCTCAACGCGATGAAAGCCGCGACCTGTGGTTCGACAGTGCGCCCGCAACGCTCCAGGCGGCGGAGCAGAACGTCGGCGTTGCATTGGCGGTTGATCCGCTGATCTATCGCTGGCCCAGGTTTGGCGAACACCTGATCGCGGCTTTCCCCGGTTTGAGCGGGCCAAGAGCGCGCTATTGGCTCGTTCGCCGTCCTGAATCCGACGTCGATCCAAAGATCGGGGCCTTTATCGCCTGGGTAGGCGCGGCATGTCGATCCTTCGACCAGCGCCGCCGTCGTGCTTGACGATCGCGGACGCCCGTCGAGGCCGCGCTTGGACGTCAGCCGCGCTGACGTTGACGTCGGGCGGCTCATTGGTGAAAAAATCTCATCATTGGCGAGAAATCTGCATTTGTCTTCTGAGCCGGCTACCGGCATCCTTGAATCCGGTCCGCCGCGGGCAAACATTTTTGCGGGTCGCGGCAACAGGAGGATACGATGGATCTCGCTTTCAGCAAGGATGAGATGGCGTTTCGCGAGGAAGTGCGGGCGTTCTTCCGCGATCATGTGCCGCCGGCGACGCGGCAGAAGCTGGTCGAGAGCCGCCAGCCTTCCAAGGACGAGATGGTGGCCTGGTGGCGCATCCTGAACAAGAAGGGCTGGGGTGTGTCGCACTGGCCGAAGGAATATGGCGGCACGGGGTGGACCCCGGTCCAGCACTACATCTTCAACGAAGAGCTGCAGATGTATCCGGCGCCGGCGCCGCTCGCCTTCGGCGTCAGCATGGTCGGCCCGGTCATCTACACCTTCGGCAACGAGGCGCAGAAGAAGCATTATTTGCCGCGCATCGCCAATGTCGACGACTGGTGGTGCCAGGGTTTTTCCGAGCCGGGCTCGGGCTCCGACCTCGCCTCGCTGAAGACCAAGGCCGAGCGCAAGGGCGACAAGTACATCGTCAACGGCCAGAAGACCTGGATTACGCTCGCCCAGTACGCCGACATGATCTTCTGCCTCTGCCGCACCGATCCCGCGGCGAAGAAGCAGTCCGGCATCTCCTTCATCCTGATCGACATGAAGAGCAAGGGCGTCACCGTGCGCCCGATCCAGATCATCGACGGCAGTCACGAGGTCAACGAGATATTCTTCGATGACGTCGAGGTGCCGGTCGAGAACCTGATCGGTGAGGAGAACAAGGGCTGGGACTACGCCAAATTCCTGCTCGGCAACGAGCGCACCGGCATCGCCCGCATCGGCGTGTCCAAGGAGCGCATCCGCCGCATCAAGGAACTGGCCTCGAAGGTCGAGTCCGGCGGCAAACCCGTCCTCGAGGATCGGGGTTTCCGCGAAAAGCTCGCCGCCGTCGAGATCGAGCTGAAAGCGCTCGAATTGACGCAGTTGCGCGTCGTCGCCGACGAAGGCAAGCACGGCAAGGGCAAGCCCAATCCGGCGTCCTCGATGCTGAAGGTCAAGGGGTCGGAAATCCAGCAGACCACCACCGAACTCCTGATGGAAGTGATCGGGCCGTTTGCGGTGCCCTATGACGAGCATGGCGAGGACGGCTCCAACGAGGCGATGGAATGGACCGCGCAGATCGCGCCGAGCTATTTCAACTACCGCAAGGTTTCGATCTTTGGCGGCTCCAACGAGATCCAGCGCAACATCATTACCAAGGCGGTGCTGGGGCTTTGATCGCGACGATGCGATCCAGCCCGGTCGCCGGTTCCGCGGCGCAAAACGTCGTGAGCGCTTGCGCATTGTCATCCAAGCGTCGTTATTCAATGCGTCCTTTTTCGCCAAGAGAACGAGAATTCTGATATGCTTGCAGTTCTCGACGCCCTTCGGCGAGGAAAATCACATGAACTGGATCTATTGGGACACGGCATGGTCGCTGTTCTTCAGCCTCGTTTGGTTCATGACCATCACGAACAACCCCGACGCGCGGATTGCGGATGCGCGTTTGCGCGACGAAGCCTTCGGCGGCTGAATCAAGGCTCTACGTGACCGGACGGGATTTGGCCGAACCAAAGCCAGACGTCCGACGGTCTTCTGCTGCGCCACGCCGCGATGCTTGCCGGCTTGCGTCGTCCGTCGTGCACTCGCACGACCCTTGGCCTCGCAACGACGGTAACCGTAATTCGACGTTAGGCCATCGGGCTGTGGCGTAGCCGATCTGCCGCGTTGACCGCAGAGGCGAACCGAAGCACCATGAGGTGTCTATAGCCGCCGCAAGGTGCAGCCCATGGCCGGATTATCCAACCGCCAGACCGAAATCCTCGGCATCGCGCGCGCCTCCGGCCGGGTGATGGTGGAAGATCTCGCCCGCCGTTTCGAGGTCTCGGCGCAGACCATTCGCAAGGACCTCAACGATCTCTGCGAGCAGCGCTCGCTGACGCGGATTCATGGCGGCGCCATCATCGCCTCGGGCGTCGAGAATCTCGCCTATGAAGCGCGACGTTTCGTCGCCGCCGAGGAGAAGAAGGCGATTGGAGCTGCCGCGGCGGCGCTGATCCCCAATGGCTGCTCGCTGTTCATCAATATCGGCACCACCACCGAAGAAGTCGCAAGCGCGCTGACCTCGCATCAGGACCTGCTCGTCATCACCAACAACCTCAATGTCGCGATGCTGCTTTATCGACACCCGCGGATCGAGGTGATTGTCGCCGGTGGCGCGGTGCGCCGCGCCGATGGCGCGGTGGTAGGTTCAACGGCGACGCATCTGATCGGCCAGTTCAAGGTCGATTACGCCATCATCGGCGCGTCCGCGATCGACGAGGAGGGCGCGCTCTTGGATTTCGACTATCGCGAAGTGCAGGCGGCGCAGGCCATCATCGCCAACGCCCGCAGCGTCATGCTGGTCGCCGACCAGACCAAGCTCCGCCGCAGCGCGCCGGTCCGCATCGCCCATATCAGCCAGATCCAGACCTTTGTCACCGACGCAGCACTTCCGGCGGGATTGGCAAATATCTGCCACACCCGCGGCATCGAGGTGATTGAGGCGATGCCGAAACCGTCGGTCGATATCGACGAGCCGGCCGCGGAGCCGGCTGTGGAATCTCCGCCGATTCCCTTCCGCCGGCCATAGTCCGCCCTTGCGACCGTCGGTTCTGCTGTCCCGGCTTCCTTTCCCGTTGCTTTCGCTTTTGTTTGTGATCTAATCCAAACCGAAAGCAAAATCGCCAAAGTGAACGGGCGAACGCCGAGGAAGCGTCTTTGGATCGGATTTTCGACCTCGCGATCATCGGGGGCGGCGTCAACGGCTGCGGCATCGCGCGCGACGCCGCGGGCCGGGGCAATTCTGTTTTCCTCTGTGAAATGAACGACTTGGCGAGCGGGACGTCGTCCTGGTCGACCAAGCTCGTGCACGGCGGCCTACGCTATCTGGAATATTACGAGTTTCGGCTGGTGCGCGAGGCGCTGATCGAACGCGAAATCCTCTGGCAGATCGCGCCCCATATCATTCGCCCGCTTCGATTCGTTTTGCCACACCATGCGGGGCTGCGCCCGGCCTGGCTGTTGCGGCTCGGACTGTTTCTCTATGACCATATCGGCGGCCGCAACCTGCTGCCGCCGACCCGCTCGGTCGATCTTTCGCGCGACGAGGTCGGCAAGCCGCTGATCGCCAATCGCTACACCAAGGGCTTTGAATATTCCGACTGTTTTGTTGACGACGCCCGCCTCGTGGTGCTCACGGCGCGCGACGCCGCCGATCGCGGCGCGCAAATCCATACCCGCTCCCGCGCCATAGAGATCCGGCAGATCGACGGGATCTGGCAGGTCACGGTCGAAAACGCGATCAGCGGCGCACGCCGCACCATCAACGCGCGCGCGCTCGTCAATGCCGGCGGCCCATGGGTCGAGGATGTGCTGGCCTCGGGCTCGGGCGTCAATGCGCGCGCAAAAGTGCGGCTGGTGCAGGGCTCGCACATCGTGGTGCGGAAACTCTATGCGCACGACCGCGCCTACATGTTCCAAAACTCCGACGGCCGCATCGTGTTCGCCATTCCCTATCAGGATGATTTCACGCTGATCGGCACCACCGATCGCGACTATCACGGCGACCCGTCGAAGGTGAAAGCGACGCCAGAGGAGATCAAATATCTCTGCGATTCCGTCAGCGAGTATCTCGCCAGGCGCGTGAAGCCGGAGGAGGTGGTCTGGACCTATGCCGGCGTTCGTCCGCTCTATGACGACGGCGCCAGCGAAGCCAAGGCCGCCACGCGGGACTACGTATTCGAGCTCGATACACCCGGTGGCGCGCCGCTACTCTCGATCTACGGCGGCAAGATCACGACCTATCGGCGCCTGGCCGAAGAGGCGCTGGAACGGCTAGCGCCTTATTTGCGCAGCGCGATTGCGCGCAAGGGCTGGACTGGAAGATCGCCGCTGCCCGGTGGCGATCTGGACGTCTCGGCGGTCGCAGCGCTTGCAGCGGAACTGATCCGCACCTATCCGTTCCTGACCGCGGCGCATGCCAACCGGCTGGCGCATGCTTACGGCACCCGGGCCACAAAATGGCTCGGAGCTGCGAAATCGATGGCCGATCTCGGCCAGTCCTTTGGCGCCACCTTGACGGCAAGCGAGGTCTCCTACCTGATGTCGTCGGAGTGGGCCTTGACCGCTGAAGATATCGTGTGGCGGCGATCCAAGCTGGGTTTGCGGATGTCGGCTACCGAGATCACAGCCCTCGACGACTGGATTGCCGCGCACCGGGTTCCGCTCGAAACTCCATTGCTGGAGGCGGGAGCGCGGACATGACCGTCAAGCTCGAACAGGTCACGCGGTCGGTCGACGGCATTCCGGCGATCCGTGATGTCTCGCTGACGCTGGAGCGCGGCACCCTCAGCGTGCTGCTCGGCCCGACGCTGTCAGGCAAGACCTCGATCATGCGGCTGTTGGCGGGCCTCGACAAGCCGACGTCGGGCCGCGTGCTGGTCGACGGCAAGGACGTCACCGGTATCGACGTGCGCCGGCGCTCGGTCGCGATGGTCTATCAGCAGTTCATCAATTATCCCTCGCTGTCGGTCTACGAGAACATCGCCTCGCCGTTGCGGGTGCAGGGCAGGCCGCGCGCGGAAATCGACAAGCGCGTGAACGAGGCGGCACGGCTGTTGCGGCTCGAGCCGTATCTGGAGCGCATGCCGTTGCAGCTGTCCGGCGGCCAGCAGCAGCGCACCGCGATCGCGCGCGCGCTCGTCAAGGGCGCCGACCTGGTGCTGCTCGACGAGCCGCTCGCCAATCTCGACTACAAGCTGCGCGAGGAACTGCGCGCCGAGCTGCCGCGCATCTTCGAGGCCTCCGGTGCGATCTTCGTCTATGCGACCACCGAGCCTTCCGAAGCCTTGCTGCTGGGCGGCCGTACCGTCTGCATGTGGGAAGGCGAGATCCTGCAGGCCGGCGAAACCTCAAAGGTCTATCGCCATCCCGACACGTTGCGCGTGGCGCAAGTGTTTTCCGATCCGCCGCTCAACGTGGTCGGAATCGAGAAACGCAACGGCTCGGTAAAATATGCCGGCGGCGTCGAGGCACAGGCCACGGGACTCTATGCCGGCTTGAGCGATGGCCAGTACCGCGTCGGCTTTCGCGCGCACCAGTTGGAACTCGCCAACGGCGTCGCCGGCCGCCACGCTTTTCAAGCGACCGTGACGGTGACCGAGATCACCGGATCGGAGAGCTTTGTGCATCTCAACCGCGATGCGTCGAATTGGGTGGCCGTACTGAATGGCGTGCACGAATTTCCGCCCGGTCATGTGCTCGATGCGGTGCTCGACCCGGACAATGTCTTCGTGTTCGATGCGGCCGGCGGTGTGGTCGCCTCACCTGGTTCCATAGCGTTTTCAAGCGAAGTGCATAGCGGTTCGCGTGAAGAAAACGCGTCAAAGAAAAACACCTGAGGGAGATGCAGCATGGCCCGCATTGACCTCGTCAACCTCGCGCACTCCTACAACGGCAATGATGCCGCGCCAGAATCGTTTGCGCTCAAGCCTATCTCGATGACCTGGCGGCAGGGCGGGGCCTATGCGCTGCTCGGGCCGTCCGGCTGCGGCAAGACCACGCTTCTCAATCTCATCTCCGGGATTGTCGCGCCGTCGCGCGGAAAAATCCTGTTTGACGGCAAAGACATCACGCCGCTGTCAACCCAGAAGCGCAATATCGCGCAGGTGTTTCAGTTTCCGGTGATCTACGACACCATGACGGTCGGACAGAACCTGGCATTTCCGCTGAAAAATCGCGGCGTGCCGAAGCTTGAGATCGCCGCGCGGGTCGCCGAGATTGCGCGATTGCTCGATCTTGCGCCCGACCTCAATCGCAAGGCGACGCGGCTCACCGCTGACGCCAAGCAGAAGATCTCGCTCGGCCGAGGGTTGGTGCGCTCCGACGTCGCCGCGGTACTGTTCGACGAGCCGCTGACGGTGATCGATCCCGAATTGAAATGGCAGCTGCGCTCCAAGCTGAAGGCGCTGCATCGCGATCTCGACCTCACGATGATCTATGTCACTCACGATCAGACCGAAGCGCTGACCTTCGCCGATACCGTGGTGGTGATGCACGACGGCCGCGTCGTGCAGAGCGGCACGCCGGCCGAATTGTTCGACAAGCCGGCCCATACGTTTGTTGGCTATTTCATCGGCTCGCCCGGCATGAACATCGTGCCCGCCGTGGTCAGCGGCCGCGAGGCGCGGATCGACGGTCACGTCATCGCGCTGAAGCGGAGCTATGACGCGCTTCCGCGAGGGGCCAAAATCGAAGTCGGCGTGCGCCCGGAATTCGTCGACGTCGCGCTGCCGGCACCCGATTTGCTGTCGGCGAATATCGAGCGGATCGACGACCTCGGTCGCGTTCGCTTCGCCCGTGTTCGCGTCGGCGACGCAAAACTCGCGGCGCGCGTGCCGCCGGGATTTTCGGTTCAGGGCGAGAGCGCCGGACTGAAATTCGACCCGTCGCATGTCCACGTCTATGCCGACAGCCTCCTGGTCGAGGGGGTGGCATAATGGACAAGACCGTCAATCAGAAGGCCTGGTTCCTGGTGCTGCCGGTATTTCTGGTGGTGGCGTTCTCGGCCGTGCTGCCGTTGATGACGGTCGTCAACTATTCGATGCAGGACACGTTCGGCAACAATCAGTTCTTCTGGAACGGCGTCGGCTGGTTCAAGGAACTGCTCGATCCGTCGACCGATCTGGGCGGCCGGTTTCTGGCCTCGCTGGGGCGCAACCTGTTCTTCTCGGCCGTAATCCTGGCGATTGAAGTTCCGCTCGGGATCGTGGTCGCGCTGTCGATGCCGCGGCAGGGTTTGAGCGTCGCGGTTTGCCTGGTGATCCTGGCGTTGCCGCTGCTGATTCCGTGGAACGTGGTCGGCACCATCTGGCAGATATTTGGACGGCCCGACATCGGGCTGTTGGGCTATGTTCTGAACAGCCTGGGATTCAACTACAACTACGTCTCCAACGATCTCGACGCCTGGGCCACCGTCATCGTGATGGACGTCTGGCACTGGACCTCTCTGGTCGCGCTGCTCTGCTATGCCGGGCTGAAATCGATCCCCGACGCCTATTACCAGGCAGCGCAAATCGATGGCGCCTCGCGCTGGGCGGTATTCAAGGCGATTCAACTGCCGAAGATGAATCGCGTGCTGCTGATCGCGGTGCTGTTGCGGTTCATGGACAGTTTCATGATCTACACCGAGCCGTTCGTGGTGACCGGCGGTGGACCGGGCAACTCGACGACGTTCGTATCCATCGAACTCGTCAAGATCGCGCTCGGCCAATTCGACCTCGGCAAGGCCGCCGCGATGTCGCTGGTCTACAATCTGATCATCATCATCGTGTGCTGGGTGTTCTACACCGTCATGACCAACGCCGGCGCCCAGCGACCGCTGAAAGAGAAAGAGGGAGTCGCCTGATGCATTCGATTCCCGGGCGCCGCCTCATCCTCATCTCGTTCCTGATCTTCCTGTTGTTGCCGATCTACTGGCTCGTCAACATGAGCTTCAAGACCAACTACGAGATCATCTCGACCATGACGCTGTGGCCGCACCAGCCGACCGTCGCAAACTACCGGCGTATCTTCATCGATGAGAGCTGGTATTCCGGCTACATCAATTCGCTGAAATATGTCGTCATCAATACCATCATCTCGATTTCGGTGGCGCTGCCGGCGGCGTACGCATTTTCGCGCTACCGCTTTCTCGGCGACAAGCATCTGTTCTTCTGGCTGTTGTCCAACCGGATGGCGCCCGCGGCAGTCTACGCATTGCCGTTCTTCAATCTCTATTCGGCGATCAACCTGTTCGATACGCCCTGGGCGGTGGCGCTGGCGCACTGCATCTTCAATGTTCCCCTGGCGGTGTGGATCCTCGAGGGCTTTGTGTCTGGAGTGCCGCGCGAGATCGACGAGACGGCATTTCTCGACGGCTATTCGTTCCCGCGGTTTTTCGTCAAGATCCTGGTGCCGCTGATCGCGAGTGGCATCGGCGTCGCAGCGTTCTTCTGCTTCATGTTCTCCTGGGTCGAGCTGCTGCTGGCGCGGACGCTCACGTCAGTCGACGCCAAGCCGATTTCAGCCGTCATGACCCGCACCGTCTCGGCGGCCGGCATGGATTGGGGGCTCTTGGCCGCGGCCGGCGTGCTCACCATCATTCCCGGTGCGCTGGTGATCTGGTTCGTCCGCAATTACATCGCGCGCGGCTTCGCGCTCGGCAGGGTGTGAGGGGAGGGCATCATGGAAAACATCGCGTGGATGGCGTGGACGCTTCCGACGTTGATCTTCTTCGTGCTGCTTGCCTGCACATTGGCGGCCATGACGTGGCTTGCGGTCGTCTATCCCGAAGCCGAACGCGTCGGGATCCTGCGCATTGCAACGACGCGCGGCGATCGTTTGTTCGTCTCGCTGATCGTCACCGCCATCATTCATCTGTTGTGGATCGGACTTGTCGGTACCGACACGATCGCGACGCTTCCGATCGGGGAAGAGGGATTTGAGATATCGAGCCTGTGGCTCGCTACCGTGATTTCGCTTGTTTCGGCCGTCGTTATTTTCCGTAACGTCTGACCCTCAGGCGAAAAAGAGCAGATCCGGGATTAAACCCGGGCCTGAAGATGTTTGTCGCTGAAACGGAGGAACCAACATGCGACACTTGGTGAGAAGCAAACGGCCCCTGAGCGGGTCCCGCGTTCTGATGATGACAAGCGCCGTCGCGCTGATAGCGGCCTCGGCCGCGATCACTGCCCCGGCTTTTGCCGATGAAGCTGCCGCGAAAAAATGGATCGACAACGAATTTCAGCCCTCGACGTTGTCGAAAGACGACCAGATGAAAGAAATGCAATGGTTCATCAAGGCCGCTGCACCCTTCAAGGGGATGGAGATCAACGCCGTCTCCGAAACCCTGACGGTGCACGAGTATGAATCGAGGACGCTCGCAAAAGCCTTCGAGGAAATCACCGGCATCAAGGTCAAGCACGACATCATCCAGGAAGGCGATGTCGTGGAAAAGATCCAGACCCAGATGCAGTCCGGCAAGAATGTGTATGATGGCTGGATCAATGACTCAGACTTTATCGGAACCCATTTCCGCTATGGTCAGGCCATCGATTTGACCGACTACATGGCCGGCGAGGGCAAGGACGTTACCGACCCGATTCTGGACGTCAACGACTTCATCGGCAAGTCGTTCACCACGGCGCCGAACGGTCACCTCTACCAGTTGCCCGACCAGCAGTTTGCGAACCTGTATTGGTTCCGCTACGACTGGTTCTCCAATCCCGACTACAAGGCCAAGTTCAAGGCCAAGTATGGCTACGACCTCGGCGTTCCCGTGAACTGGTCGGCCTATGAAGATATCGCTGATTTCTTCACCAACGACATCAAGGAAATCAACGGCACCAGAATTTACGGCCACATGGATTACGGCAAGAAGGACCCGTCCCTGGGATGGCGGTTCACCGACGCGTGGTTGTCGATGGCCGGCAACGGCGACAAGGGCATCCCGAACGGACTCCCCGTCGACGAATGGGGCATCCGGATGGAAGGCTGTCGTCCGGTCGGCTCGTCGGTGGAGCGTGGCGGCGACGTCAACGGTCCGGCGGCGGTCTATTCGATCGTCAAATATCTCGACTGGATGAAGAAATATGCCCCGCCGCAGGCGCAAGGCATGACCTTCTCCGAGTCGGGACCGGTGCCCTCGCAAGGCGCAATCGCCCAGCAGATCTTCTGGTACACCGCCTTCACCGCCGACATGGTGAAGCCGGGTCTGCCGGTCATGAATGCGGATGGCACGCCGAAGTGGCGCATGGCGCCGTCGCCGCACGGCTCGTACTGGAAGGACGGCATGAAACTCGGCTACCAGGACGTGGGTTCGGCCACCTTGCTGAAGTCCACCCCGGTAGACCGCCGCAAGGCGGCCTGGCTCTATCTGCAGTTCATCAACTCCAAGACGGTGACCCTGAAGAAGAGCCACGTCGGTCTGACGTTTACGCGTGAGTCCGACATCTGGGACAAGTCGTTCACCGAGCGCGCGCCGAAGCTCGGCGGCCTGATCGAGTTCTACCGCTCGCCCGCGCGCGTGCAGTGGACCCCGACCGGCAACAACGTGCCTGACTATCCGAAACTTGCTCAATTGTGGTGGCAGAACATCGGCGATGCGTCGTCGGGTGCGAAGACGCCACAGGCCGCGATGGACTCGCTGGCCGCAGCGCAGGACTCGGTGATGGAGCGTCTGGAGAAATCCGGCGTCCAGGGCGCCTGCGGACCGAAGATGAACAAGAAGGAATCGGCTGAGTACTGGTTCGCGAAGTCGGCCAAGGACGGCAACATCGCGCCCCAGCGCAAGCTGGCGAACGAGAAGCCGAAGGGCGAAACCGTCGACTACGACACGCTGATCAAGTCGTGGCCGGCATCGCCGCCGAAGCGGGCTGAAGCGAAGTAACGCTCGCTGTCATCGTCCGGCTTGACCGGACGATCCAGTACGCCGCGGCTTCTCGGTACTGTCGCTGACGGTAGTGGTTACTGGAGCCCCGCCTTCGCGGGGCATGACGAGAAGAGAAAAACGAAAGGCCGGGAGCGATCCCGGCCTTTTTCTATTTGCGCGGACGTCGAC
>JBATYU010000106.1:0-4058 GCA_049674245.1 Bradyrhizobium sp.
ACTCGCTCGACCCCGGCCCGATTGTACCACGAGCGGTCGAAGAGGATAATCTCGCCCGCCGCTGGGAATTGCGCGAGGTAGCGTTGGATGTAGACTTGGGTCTTCTCACGATCAGAGGGGGCAGGTAACGCCACGTGCCGGAACACGCGCGGGCTCGTGCGCGCGGTGATCCGGCTGATCACGCCACCCTTACCCGCCGTGTCCCGGCCCTCGAAAACCACTATGACGCGTGCCCCCTTGTCTTTGACCCAAGTCTGCAGCCGGGTTAGCTCGACCTGAAGCTTCGCGAGCTCCTCCTCAAATTGCTTGCGGCTGATCTTGCCGGACGCGTCCGGCGCCTCAACTACCTCGTGCTTCTTTTGCTTGTCTTTCGACATCCGCCAACCCTCCCCGGCCAAAATACTGCTATTCGCACCTTCACTCGGAGCCGAATCCGCCGTGGCGTTATTGATTTATCTCAACGCTGCACTGCAATCAGCCGCCTTCGCAGAGAAGGCAACCATCTGCAAGAACATGTTGTTGGCGAGCGCAGCGATCATGATATGGATGCTCGAATATTATCAAAATTGGTCGCGAGTTTGCGCTTGACGGATTGCTGTTGCCGCGTTTGCCTGCTGGCCGTGGGGGGTTTTGGAGAGCGCGATGCGCCGCGGGACGCCCTACCGTATGGCCTACAACCGCCAAATGCGCGCCGAGGCGCAACGAACCAGCAGCTCTCCGGTTTCGGCGGAGTCTTCGGCTAAGTCTTGGGCGGAATCCTGGGCGCTGTCCGTTCGCGGACTGCTACGCGCTGTCATGGTTTGGCTTGCCCAAGTTCTCACTGGTAGCGCCACCAGCCCCCTGCCCGACAATCCGCGCACGGTATCGACGGCGTTCGGGGACCCCGCGTCCACGAGGCTAGGCCAATTCTTCGGCCCGGCGGCCGATGAGCATCCCGGCCTTTCCGGTTTCCACCTCTTGAGCCATGGGCGTGAGGCCTTCATCGTCCGTCTGGCGCTGGCCGACTTGGCCGAGCGAAGCCTCGATATGCAGTACTACGTCTGGGACGGCGATACGACCGGCCGGATCATTGTCGACCACGTGATGAAGGCGGCCAATCGCGGGGTCAGGGTGCGGCTCCTCGTCGACGATCCCTTTTACAAGGCCAGCGATTCCGTTAAGGCCGCCCTCGATGCCCACCCCGATGTCGAGATTCGTTTATTCAACCCGCTTACAAACCGGCGCTGGTCCATTCTTGACTTCATTTTCGACTTTGGCCGGGTCAACCGCCGCATGCACAACAAGTTGATGGTTGCTGACAATGCGGCGGCGATCGTCGGCGGCCGCAATATTGGTGACATCTACTATGGCGTGAACACCATCGCCAATTATCGCGATCTGGATGTGTTGGCGGTTGGGCCTGTCGTCGGCGATCTGTCGGGGGTATTCGACCGATTCTGGAACAGCCCCTCGACCGTGCCGATCGCGGCCATTGTCGATCGCGCCCATGGCGCTACCGATCTCGGTGCCATCCTGATTCGCTTGCGTGAAGAGATCGCCGCGGCCGACTATCCTTATCCGATCGACCAAGACCTCGACCAGCTGGTGGCCCAAGGCACCGAGCTTCGCGACAATCTGGTGTGGGCACCTGGCCAAATCGTCGCCGACGACCCCGAAACCATTGCCCCCGGCAAGGAGAGCGACGAAGTTGTCGCTTTTATCCGCGGGCGTGTCGCCGAGTTGAAGGAGGAGCTGCTCGTCGAGTCACCCTATTTCGTCCTGCCCGCCATGGCGCAGGCAACCGTCAAGGCGCTGCATGAGCGCAATGTCCGGGTGCGCGTGCTGACCAACTCGCTCGCTTCGAATGACATGCTGCCGGCACATTCAGGCTACGCCAAGACCCGCGGGCGGCTGCTCGAGAACGGCATGGAGCTATACGAGCTGCGCCCGGATACCGACGCCTTCCGGAAGGGGTGGTCGCTCCGCTCCGGGCGGTCGTCGGCGGCCTTGCACACAAAAGCGATGGCCTTCGACGGCAAGGCGGTGTTCATCGGCAGCTTCAACCTCGACCCGCGCTCTGCCGCGATCAACACCGAAGCCGGGCTTTATATCGAAAGTCCTGAGCTTGCCGAAAAGCTCACATCCTACATGGCGACTGGCGTCGTGCCCGCCAATAGTTACCGCGTCCTCCTCGACCCAAATGGCGCGATCGTCTGGGAGACGATGAGGAACGGCCAAAGGATGCGCTACCGGGACGAGCCCGAAACCGGCTTCCGCCGGCGCTTCGTTGCCGACCTGTTGAAGCTCCTACCGATCGACGCGCAACTCTGACACAAATCGCTTGGCCACTAAGGGCACTAGACGCGATGTCTGCGCAGAGTCCGTTCAGCCCTCATCAGCGGACATGCATTGGACCGGATGACACGTCAGTGCCACAAGGAGATATTCGGTGGCCTCGAAACGTTCGCGATACCGCGTTATGCTCCCGAGGGGCTGCGGAACGAAATCGGTCCAGCCGCAGGCAAACTGAAGGGGACAGTCAGATGCATCTCTGGTTGATTCCGATGGTATACGCTGCTGCGAGTTTCCTCGGTGGGATTACGCTGCCACGACTTGAGCAGGCATACTTTCCATACAATTCCGGCATTTCCGTTGCCTCGGCTCAGGCGTTCTTTACGGCTGTCGCTTCCGGCATGATCGCGCTCACTGGCATCGTGTTTACCGTTGGCTTGGTCATGGTGCAGTTCAGCGCCATTGCATACTCACCGAGGCTCGTTCTCCTTTTGGCTCGCGACCCGAAGCTATTTCATTCGCTGGGTGTGTTCATCGCCACGTTCACTTATTCTCTTTCCGTTCTGCTCTATGTCGATCGCAACGGGTCCGGGGTCGTGCCGCTGATCTCCGGCGTCGCGGTCGCTGGATTGCTTTTGCTCAGCATGCTGCTGTTTTCAGCGCTGATGAAGGGCTTGATAGAACTCCAGATCACTCACGTGCTTCACGTCATCGGCGACAAGGGCCGCAAGGTCCTACGCGAGATGTTTCAGCGCCTCGATGAGAAGGCGAAAAATCAATCGAAGCATGGACAAGAGACGTGCAATGTTTCTGAATTAGGCCCGGTTGTCCAAACGCTGAGGTATTTCGCTGCGCCGCGCACGATTGCCAGTTTCGATATCGACGACTTGGTTCGCCAGGCACAACAGGCAGAGGCCGTCATCGTGATGGCATGCGGGGTCGGCGATACCCTTGTCGAAAATACACTGCTGTTGCAGGTTCATGGGGCTAAAGCTGCGCTGCCCGAAAGCGACCTCGTGCGCGCCATCCACCTCGGATTTGAACGGACATCGGAGCAGGATCCGAAATATCCCATTCGGCTGCTGGTTGACATCGCCATCAAGGCGCTGTCGCCGGCGATCAACGATCCGACTACGGCAGTCCAGGCTATCGACCAGATCGAGGATTTGTTGCGTCGGCTGGGACGGTACGATTTGGACGCCGGCTATGCCTCCGATGCGGATGGCGTTCTGCGCCTCATTTTTCCGATGCCTACATGGGAGGACTATCTGGTGTTGGCATTCAATGAGATTCGCCACTACGGTGCCGATTCGGTGCAGGTGGTGCGGCGCCTGAGGTCGGCACTCGTCGGGTTGGCCAATTCGGTGACAGCCGACACGCGGATCGGCGCGGTGCAGCGATATCTCAAGCAACTCGATTTGACTGTCGATCACTCAATTCTCACTGCGGATGATCAGGAAACTGCGCGCCAGGAGGATCGGCAAGGCCTCGGCCTACCGCGCCGATAAAGAACTTCGCCTTGATCAGAGATGTCCGGTCCGGGTCTTGGCCGTGTCAAAACGCTTCGCTGGGCAGGTCGGAATCTCGGGAGGTTGGTGACGTGCGAGGGATGTTCTGCTCTGACTATGCCCTGATTGCGGCTATCAGCGGCTGAGGACCTATGATGTTCATCACGCGGGTGAGGTTGTAAGCGAGCACGTGCAATGCCATCTCGGTGGCAACCTTCGGCAGGCGCTTCATCAAGAAGTGCGTCGCTCCCATTCTCATCTTCAGCGTGCCAAAGGGAT
>JBATYU010000107.1:0-6247 GCA_049674245.1 Bradyrhizobium sp.
GGGGCCCCGCAACTCTGTCAGTGTGCAGTGATGTCGCGATAGCCCTGCTCGATGAAGGTTAGCTGCCTGTGGACATGTTGTCGTCACCTACAAAGGACCGATCGCGCGTGACGATTGACCATTTAGCGGCCGCGGTGGCGGACGCTCCGGCCGCTCCCGCGGATTTGTCGCCCTCAGCGCGACACGGCATTTTCCTCTATCTGGGCGTCTTGATCGTTCTGTTGGCCTTCGGCAGCCCCTGGGGAGGACTGATCGATATTCCAATCAGTTTCTTCCTCAAGAACAGGCTGCATTTGACCGCGCATGAGGTCGCCAATTTCCAACTGGTCGTCGCGATCCCGCTCTACCTGGCCTTCGTGTTCGGGTTCATTCGCGATATGTGGAACCCGCTCGGGTTGAGAGATCGCGGGTTCATGCTGGTGTTTGGCGGCACCACGGCCCTGCTCTATCTATTCTTTGCGTTCACGCCAATGACCTACGCGACGCTGCTCGTCGCGCTGCTTCTGCTGACGGCTTCGTTTCTTTTTATCTGGAGCGCTCAGAACGGACTGACCTCAACGATTGGTCAGCAACATGCGATGACGGGTCAAGTCAGCGCGGTCTGGAACGTGTTTCTGCAGATCCCGACGGTCGCTGCGCTCCTGATCGGCGGTGCGCTCTCAGGCATGCTCGAGGCGGAGAATCCGGATCGGGCGATCCGCTTCCTGTTTCTTGTCGGCGCCGCGGTAATGGCCGCGATTACTCTCTACGCGCTCTGGCAACCGAAGGCGGTGTTCGACAACGTCCACGCCGAGGCCGACTTCCACCCGGTGAAAGACCTGATGCGGCTGGTGCGGCACCGGCCGATTTATCCGGCTCTGCTGATCTGGCTGCTATGGTGCTGTGCGCCCGGTTCGACCACGCCGCTACAATACTATCTCCAGAACGCCCTGCACGCGACCGACGCGCAATGGGGTCAATGGAACGCGATTTTCGCCGCGTCCTTCATTCCGACATTCGTCGTGTACGGACTACTCTGCCGAAGATTACCTTTGAAGACGCTACTGTTGTGGGGAACGGTTCTCGCCGTCCCGCAGATGATTCCGTTGCTCTTTATTCATACGGTGAAACAAGCGCTGATCGCAGCCGTTCCGATCGGCCTGATGGGCGGCCTTGCCACCGGCGCCTATCTCGATCTGATCATCAGGTCCTGCCCGCGCGGCTTGCAGGGCACGACGCTCATGATGTCGAGCAGCCTCTACTTCGTCGTCGTGCGATTCGGCGACGTGCTGGGAACCAACCTTTACGATCGCTACGGCGGCTTTACCGTTTGCGTCATCGCGATCACCATCGTCTACGCCCTCATCCTGCCGGCGCTGCTGCTGGTGCCCAGGCATCTGATCGCCACCGCCGACGGACAGGCGCCCGAGGCCGGATCTGATTTGGATGAGGGTCGACAAGGCAACGTGGCCGGCCAGCGCCGCGCTAATCGACGGGATGGCCGATCATCGCGGTGAGTTCGCGCACCAGTCGATCGGACATTTGCCCGGTCGGCGGCATCTTGTGGTCGCGCTCGAACTTCTGGATCGCAGCCTGGGTGTCCGAGCCGATCGTGCCGGTCGCCTTCAATTGGCCATAGCCATATTCCGTCAGCACGCGCTGCACCGCTGCGACGCGGCGGGAGCCGATGTTCTGACCTGCATCGCCGCGGGAAACCGTCGGAACTGGCACGGGCGGCCGCGCGACATTCGAGGACGCCGTCGGCGCGGCAGCGGTGCCCTTGACGAGATGGGCAATTGAATCGGTTGATTTGGGATCGGCCGCCTTGGACTCGGAGGCCTTGGATTCCGAAGCCTTGGATTCCGAAGCCTTGGATTCAGTGGCCTTGGATTCAGTGGCCTTGGATTCGGCGGGTTTGATTTCGGTAGGCCTCGGCTCGAGCAGCGTGCCGTCGGCCTCAACCGGGCGCGGACGCGGCAAGGGATTGGCCGGCGTCAACGCCGCGGCGGGAATAGCGAGCGAACCGAACATCGGCGCCGGATGGCGGCCGGCTTGCAGAAAGAGAGCATTGGCGATGATCGCGCTCACGGCCGCGAAGGCAATCAGGCCCGCGATGGTGTCCTTCGGACTGCGCAGCAGGATGCGCACGAGGAACCCGTGCTCGGCTTCCGCTTCGGCCGCAACCGCGTTTGCTGCACGGCGGCGCCGGCGGCGGCGCGGCATCTCGTCATCGCTGGCAATTTGTCTAGGCACTTTTCTTCACCTGAGGGGGTTGCTCTTCCGACGGGGAACGCGGCGCCGGCGTCAGCGTCGCGATATTGCTCGATGGTTGCGGTATCGCCGGCGCGGTGAACACCAGCGGCAGCGCGACCGTCACCGTGGTGCCTTCGTCGATCTTGCTTTGCACCGTCATTTCGCCCGAATGCAGGCCGACCAGGCTCTTGACGATCGATAGCCCAAGGCCGGTGCCTTCGTGCCGTCGCTGATAGGTCTTGCCGGCCTGGAAGAACGGGGCACCGATGAGCTTGAGATCTTCGGCCGCAATGCCGACACCGGTATCGCTGACCCGAAGCACCAGTCGCGCGCCCTCGACATCAGCCGATACTGTCACCTTGCCGCTGCGCTCGGTGAACTTGATGGCGTTGGCCACGAGGTTCAGCATGATCTGCTTGAACGCGCGCGGGTCACCGGTAATGTCAGGCAGATCGTGCGGCGCGCGGGTCACGAGATCGATGCCGTTTTCCCGCGCCTTCAGCGCTAAGAGGTTGCAACAGCCGACCAGCGCCGCACGCGGCGCGAACATCTCCGGCGATATTTCGAAATTGCCGGATTCCATCTTCGACGTGTCGAGGATGCTGTTGACCACACTCAACAGATGCTGGCCGGAATCATTGATCAACTGGGCATATTCCTTGCGCCGCGCCGCGTCCAGCACCAAGGTATCTTCCTGGACAATCATTTCAGAGAAGCCGATGATCGCATTGAGCGGCGTGCGCAATTCGTGGCTCATGGTCGCGAGGAATCGGGTCTTGGCAGCATCCGCCTGCTCGGCGGCGCTGCGCGCCAGATCGAGCGCCTGCTCCTGGATCTTCCGGTCGGTGACATCGCGCATCACGGCGACCACTTCGGCCTCGGACGACGTCGCAGCCTGCGACGCTTGCTCGAGCGGCCGGCAGCGCATTTCGACCCAGATGAAATCGACCTGACCGCGCTCACCGCCGCGCGACAGATCGCGCCTGAGACGGAATTCGACGCTGCCGGCCTCGCCGCCGCGAGCGGCGTCAGACAAAGCGGTGAGATAGGCCGGGCGATCGCCGACATGGACACGGTCGAACAGGCCGTGGCCGAGCAGGCGCGACACCGGTACGCCCAGCAGCGTCTCCGCCGCTGGCGAAATGAATTGGACGGCGCCGTTGCGGCGATGGCGCGAGATCACGTCGCTTATGTTCAGCGCCAGCAGGCGATAGCGGTCTTCCTCGACATTGAGCAGTGCTGCGCCGGTGCGCGCCAGCGATTCAGCGCCAAAGGCAAGGCCCGCGGCATAGAGCGCCGCCGAGGCGACGCCGAACCCCATCAGGATGACGCGCACGGTCGGGCTGATTTCCGGCGGCGGCAGCATGTCGAGATATCCGGCGGCGATCAACAACGCGGCGCACGACAAGGCGAGCAGGGAAGCGAACGCGACCAGTCGGCGCGAAGCCGACAGCGCTGCTTCCAGCGGAACGACAACGAGCCAGATCGTGGCAAAGGATTCGATGCCGCCGGTGTTCATCGCCACCACCATGACGAGAACGGCAAGCGCCAGCGACGACAGCGCATGCGCGCCTTCGTAGTGGCCGGTGCGCGACAGGAACCATGACAACAGAATTGGGGCAATCAGCCAGGCGAATGCCCCGACCTCCAGCGCCGTCGGCGCGCCCCGCATCGCAAGATAGATCGGGAATGCGGCGAAAGCGACGAGGCTTCCGAGCAGCCGTGGCGCGATGAAGACGCGCTGGCGTGCGCGCATCAACGCGTCATAGCGCGCCGACGGATGCAGCAGCGCATCAAGACAATCGCGGATGATACTCAAAACGGTCACGGCTCTCGCGCCTCGGCTTGTTCGTCGATCAGACGCGCCGGAACGCCCCCTTTATCGTTGCGCCAACGTGTCAGAGCGACATTAAATGAACGCTAAGGCGGCCCCCCCGCGGCAAGAACGCCGGGTGTTTGTGGGCTTTTTGCGCAAGCTGCGCGCCGCATTTGACGCAAATGGTGAACGTCGGGTTTCCGGAAAAAACCCGGTATGGTTTCGAAATGGTGGACGCGGCAGTCGCATGCCGCATTTCTGGCGCAGGCGGGGCATCAATCGAGACTTTTCGGCGGATCGAATCCGTCGGATTTTTGGCGAAATTTCGAAGAATTAAGCTCAATGCAATGACTTGCGATTTATCGAGGACTGCTAGGTGAGAACCATTGCGGGATCGATCGCAACAGGTTTGGAAGAGACGGATCGCGAGATGTTTTTTCTGCTGCGCATGGTGTTCTGGCTTGGCCTGGTGCTCGTCCTGTTGCCGAGAGACAAGACGCCTGAATCGGAAAAGCTGCCGCAGATCGGGACCTCGGAAGCCGTGCACGCTGCGACCGCGGCGGTGTCGGACATGAGCCAGTTCTGCAAACGTCAGCCGGCGGCGTGCGAAGTCGGCGGCCAGGCCGCGACCATGATCGGCCAGCGCGCCCAGCAAGGCGCGCGCAAGCTCTATCAGATCATGCTCGACAAGAAGCCGCCCGACCACACCGGATCCATTGGCGACAACGAGGATGTCGGGCCAGCGCTCGCGGACAAGGCGCCACGCGACACGCTGACCGCTGACGATCTCGCCGCGGAGTGGCACATTCCGCCATCGCCATGACGGGAATTTAGGCCCGGAACTAGTGGTTCAAACCCCTCCACTAGCGGCATTTTCGCCACGCCGTATCGCTTTCGGCAGCCCACGATCCTATATAGAGACATATGATCGGGACGCGCGCCATCATGACGATCGACGAAATCAGAGAGAATTTTGCGCTGCTGGACGATTGGGACGACCGCTACCGGTACGTCATCGAACTCGGCCGCACGCTGGAGCCGATGTCCGAGGCCGAACATTCCGCGGCAAACAAGGTGCAGGGCTGCGCGAGCCAGGTTTGGCTGTCGAAGCGGATCGATCGCAACAACGGCAATGAGCCCGTGTTGAATTACCTCGGCGACAGCGATGCGCATATCGTGCGCGGGCTGATCGCCATCCTGCTCACACTTTATTCCGGACACACGCCGCGGCAGATTCTTTCGACCGATGCGATCGCGCTGCTCGATGAGTTCGGATTTCGCGAGCATCTGACACCGCAGCGCTCCAACGGCCTGCGCTCGATGGTGGAGCGGATTCGCTCCGATGCGCGACAGGTGCTGGCGACCGCTTCCTGACAAGCGGCTCCGTCCGGGCGTTATTTGCGCCTGTTATTTCCGCCGCGGGCGCTGCTGCCCGAGCCCCATCTTCTTCGCGAGCTGCGAGCGCGCCACCGCATAGTTCGGCGCCACCATCGGATAATCCACCGCAAGCCCCCATTTCTCGCGGTATTGCTCCGGCGTCATGTTGTATTGCGTGCGCAGATGCCGCTTCAGCGACTTGAAGCGTTTGCCGTCCTCCAGACACACCAGATAATCGGGGGTCACCGATTTCTTCAGCGACACCGCCGGCTTTGCCGGCTCGAGCGGCGCCTCGGCCCGCCCGGTTGAGACCCGCAGCAAGGCGGCGTGAATCTGACTGATCAGGTTCGGTATCTCCGACGCCGCCGTCGGATTGTTGCTGAGATAGGCGGAAACGATGTTCGCGGTCAGCTCGATGAAGTTTTTGCCGGCAGCGTCTGTCATTGACTTCATCCTTCTCGCGACGACGTGACGTCAATGCGAAGTATTCCGAAGCGAAACCCGCCTCGAATCTTCCACTATTCATTCAATTATGATCGCATTACTGCCGCCATGACAAGAAGGACAGTATTGCGTTTCGAAGGGCGGTTCCGGCTAAAGTAGAGTCCCGTTCAGGGACGCTGCTCGAGATGGGCCCGCAGCTCGTCGATCGAGGCAAACCGCATCATGCCTTCGGGCATCTGCGCCTCGATCGAGCCGTCGGAATACAGCGAATACGCCATGCCATCGACAACGCCAGATTTCAGCACCGTCACCGGCGCCCGATCGGGTGCGGCCGCGTTCGCCTCGGGAAAGGTTGAAGGAGCCCGGCCGCCGCGACGC
>JBATYU010000108.1:0-4362 GCA_049674245.1 Bradyrhizobium sp.
GGCCGCCCCTATGTTGCCGACGTCAAGGAGGGCGATATCTGGTATTTTCCTGCCGGTTACCCGCATTCCCTGCAGGGTCTGGGACCGGACGGTTGCGAATTTGTTATCTGTTTCGATGATGGCGCGGCGAGCGAGTTCAACACTCTGTTGGTGACTGATTGGTTTGCGCATACGCCTCCTGCAGTGCTCGCCGAAAACTTCGGTGTGCCGACCGAGACGTTTGCAAAGACGCCGCTGAACGACCTCTGGATCTTTCAAGGCAAAGTGCCGGGAGACCTGCCTGCTGTTCAGAAGGCGATGACTGGAAACGCGGAGACTCCGCCTCAACCGTTCACCTTCTCGCTCGCAACGTCGCCCAACCTGAACGGAACGAAGAGCGGCACATTGCAGCTTGCCGATAGCAGCACTTTCAAAGTCTCCACCACCATCGCCGCAGTGGTGCAAACGGTTCCGCCTGGCGCGATGCGGGCGATGCATTGGCATCCAAATGCGGACGAATGGCAATACTACATCAAAGGCAAGGCCCGCATGGGCGTGTTCAACACCGGCCCGCATGTGCTCACGATGGATTTCAACCCCGGCGATATCGGCTACGTCCCGAAAAACTACGGTCATTATGTGCAGAACATTGGCGACACCGACATGCAATTCTTCGCCGTGTTCCGGACATCGAATTTTCAGGAGATCTCATTGTCAGACTGGCTTAAACATTCTCCTGCAGAAATGGTGGCGGAGCATCTAAACGTCGACCCGACGATGGTCCCGCGCTGGCCGGGGGCGAATGCGCGCATCATGCCTGAATGAGCGCATTAGAGCGCCCTTCAACGCTATCGCTCAGAGCGAGATGCGTCGATGGGCGCTCTGTGTCTCAAGAATTTACATGATCTCGACATCGACTGGAGACGTGTAGGAATAGCGAGCGCCTACGCCGCATCTCTCCGGTCGCGCCGTAGCCCCTCATTCGAACAAAGTTGCTGGCGGCATCAGTGATGCCCCAGCTCATATTGAACGCGGACCAGGCAGATATGGATGTGCTCGACAACGTCACGATCGGCATGACGGCAGAGAAGATCGTGACCGTGACGTCCGAGATGACGGTCGGTCATTTCGTGGCGCACATGCCGCAGGTCTATGCCACGCCGATGATGATCCTGCATATGGAAATGGCATCGGGCTCGGCCATCGCTTCGCATCTGCCGGAGGGTTTTGTCAGCGTCGGCATGGACGTGAAAGTCCGGCACCTCGCGGCAACGCCGGTCGGCCGCACGGTCCGCGCCATCGCTCGCGTCATCAAGATCGATCCCAAGAGCGTGGTATTCGAGGTCGAGGCCTGGGACGGCGGCCGCAAGATCGGCGACGGCACCCATCGCCGCGGCATCGTCAACGTGCTGGAGTTCGAGAAGCGGTTTGGAGTGGAGCAGCTCGCTCCTATTCTGGATTGATCAATCCCAACTCGCACCCGGAACCTGGTTCACACACTTGGCGCACTCGCCGTCTTCGGAGCCATGCGCTGCGGTTCGCCGTAAGATTTAGTGGTGCCCGTATCCGGACGTCGCCCCAACTTTGCCCCTGAACACGCTGTAGCTGATGACGGTGTAAATCAGCATCAGCGGGAAGACGACGACACCGCACCCCCAGAACATGAAAGCAAGACTGGAATGCGGCGAGGCGGCTTCGTCGATGGTGATGACGAAGGGGATCATGTAGGGCCAGAACGACAGCGCCAGCGTGCCGAATGCCGACACAAAGATCAGTGCGACCATGTAGAACGGCCAATGATCGTTGTGACGCAGGATGCTGAGCGCAAGCACCGTTGCCGCGACCGCGCCAATCGCCGGGAAGACGAACAAATACGGCCGATCGATCCAACGATGCAGGATTGGGAGGTGTTCAGCCAGCGCGTAAGCGAAGACCAGCACGAGGAAGGCCAATACGCCGACCGCGAGAACGGGAATCTGCCGATGCGCCACTTCACGAACCTCGGCCTCGCATTTCTTCGCCAGCCAGCACGCGCCGAGCAGCGCGTAGCCAAGGCACAGGCCGACGCCGCAGAGCACCGCAAACGGCGTGAGCCAGCCGACCGCACCGCCGGAATATTCGCTGTTCGTGAAGGGCAGTCCTTCCACCAGGGCGCCGACCGTCATCCCTTGTATAAAAGTTGCGATCAGGGACCCGCCGGCAAAGCTCAAATCCCAGATCCAGCGCAGCCGTTGCGTCTTGTAGCGAAACTCGAATGCCACACCGCGCAGGATCAGGCCCAGCAGCATGACGATGAGAGGGAGATAGAATGCGGACAGCAAATTCGCATAGACCAGCGGGAAAGCTCCCCACAGAATAACGGCGGTGATGACCAGCCAGGTCTCGTTGCCGTCCCAGATCGGCGCAACCGCGCTCAACATCGTGCCACGCCTGGCCTCTCCGCTCGCCAGTCCAAACAGCAAGCCGACGCCGAGATCGACGCCGTCGAGCAGCACGTAGAGCAGAATGCTGACGGCCAGAAGCGAGACCCAGAACATGACCATGGTTATTCTCCGGCGACGAAATGATGCGGTTCTGTAATCGGCTCGTCATCGGCCAGTGACATCGGCCGGTTCGGAACCGCGAGATGCGGCATTTCGAACGGCTTCCGCGGACCGATGCGGATCAGCCGGTAGATGTAAAAGGTGCCAAACAGGAAGATGAAGGCGTAGACCGCGCAGAAGATCACGAGCGAGATCGTCGCCTGTTGCGTGGTCAGGAACGGCGTCATGGCATCCGCGGTTCGCAACACGCCAAAGACGACCCAGGGCTGACGGCCGACTTCAGCGGTGAACCAGCCGGTAATGATGGCAATGAAAGGCAGCGGAAAGCTGAAGAACGTCAGCCAAAGCAGCGGGCGATTATATGCCAGGCGGTGCTTGTAACTCAGATAGCTGCCGAGCCAGGCGAGCGCTAGCATCAACATACCGCATCCGACCATGATCCGGAACGTGAAGAACGGGATGACCACCGGCGGCCAATTCTCCGGAGGGATACTGTTGAGCCCTGTTTCCGCGGCGGTGAAACTGTCGGAATCGATCAAGCTGCCGAATGGCGGCGGCAGCGTAATTGCGAACAGGTTGCGCCGATGCTCTACGTCGGGCCACGCGAATAACACTTCGGAACCTGGTTTTTCGTCGTTCCAGCGCCCCTCGATCGCCGCCATCTTGGACGGTTGATAGGTGTTGACGTAGCCGCCGACCAGATGTCCGAACAGAAGCTGGATCGGCATCAGCACGGCCGCGAGACCAAGGCCCATGCGCAGCATGATCCGCGCCTCGGCGTGATATACCTTCCGCAGCACATACCACGCCCCGGTCGCGGCAACGCAGAAGGCGCCGGTCAGGTAGGCGGCGAGCAGCATGTGTGGGAATCGCGACCACACCACCGAGTTGAAGATGATCTTGGTCCAATCGTTCGGAACGAAGACGCCATTTTCCATCACATAGCCAAATGGCACCTGCATCCAGCTGTTGTTGACCATGATCCAGAACGCCGAAATCGACGTGCCCAGCGCGACCATGGCGGTAGAAAACAAATAGAACCATGGCGGCACGCGGCTGCGGCCAAAGATGAGGACGCCGAAGAAACTGGCCTCGAGCATGAAGGCCCAAAAGGTCTCGAACATCAGGAGCGGGCCCTGGATCGGCCCGGACATTTTGGACAGCACGCTCCAGTTGGTGCCGAACTGGAACGCCATCACGATCCCGGACACCACACCCAATCCGAATGCCACACCGAATATCTTCAGCCAGAACTCGAAGATCCCGCGATAGACCGGGCGGCCGGTCGCAAGAGACAAGGCTTCAAGGACAGTGAGCCAGGCAGCGAGTCCGATCGAGAAGGATGGAAAGATGATGTGGAAGGTGATGGTAAAGGCGAATTGAATTCGCGACAGGAGAAGCGCTGTGATGTCCATTGCAATTCTCGGTCCTAGAGCAAGGGCAACTTGTGCTGCGTCACGCCGCGACGCCGCGCGCCGGCGGCGCCATGAATTCCGGGCCGACGGGATCGGTGATGGTTTCGCGCAGGACGCGATCGATCTCGGCCTTGGCAGCCGCATTGAGCGACCAGCCGGTTACCCCGTCGACCGGCTGCAACTGATCGGGGCGTCGGGCACCCCACAATGCGGTGGTGATGCCCTGGTCAAGCATCCAGCGCACCGCCAGGTGAATGACACGCTTGCCGTAGCGTTGGGCGAGCCGATCGAGTTTTTCCACGGCAGCCAGATATTGCGCGAAGCGCGGCTTGAGGAATTTCGGGTCGGTGCGCCTCAGATCGTCGCCATCGAAAACCGTATTTGCCTGCATTCGTCCCGAGAGCAGGCCCCGGCACAGCGCGCCA
>JBATYU010000109.1:0-7421 GCA_049674245.1 Bradyrhizobium sp.
GAATGCGGATCACTCGTCGCTATTTTCGCGCACCAGTCCACCGCGTCACGAATCATCCCAACGGCCCCAGGGATGGCTGCGAGTTCGGGTAAAGAGTAAATTGCGGCCGTGTAGATCCGCGCAAGCGCCCGGCTTGGCCGGCTTCACTCCAGCTAAGCCTTGTTCTTGCCGCTCCCGCCTTTCTCACTGGCACGGCGCAAGGCTTCGGCGAGCGCTCCACCGCTGGAGGGCTGTTGCGACTTGCGCGGCGCCGAGGATGTCATCGACGCGCGGGAATTGTCTCGCGGCATGCCTTGTGTCGGACGTTCGCTCCTGCCACCTGGTTCGTCATCCAGACGCAGCGTTAGCGCGATGCGCTTGCGGGCGACCTCGACCTCCAGCACTTTGACTTTGACGATGTCGCCCGACTTCACCACCTCGCGCGGATCCTTGATGAAGGACTTCGACATCGCCGAGATGTGCACCAGCCCATCCTGATGCACGCCGATATCGACGAAAGCGCCGAACGCCGCGACGTTGGTTACCATGCCTTCGAGGATCATGCCGGGTTTGAGATCCTTCAGCGTCTCGACACCCTCTTTGAACACCGCGGCCTTGAAGGCCGGGCGCGGATCGCGGCCGGGCTTTTCCAGCTCGCGCAGAATGTCGGTCACGGTCGGCAACCCAAACGTGTCATCGACGAAGCTCTGCGGCTTGACCTGGCGCAGGATCTCGCCATTGCCGATCAGCGCCTTGATGTCGCTCCTGGTCGCGGCAAGAATCTTGCGCACGACGGGATAGGCCTCCGGATGGACGCCCGAGGCATCGAGCGGATCGTCGCCACCGGTGATGCGCAGGAAGCCGGCGCATTGCTCGAACGCCTTTGGCCCTAGCCGCGGCACCTGCTTCAGCGCCTTGCGTGACTTGAACGGACCGTTGACCTCGCGGTGCTGGACGATGCTTTGCGCCAGCCCCGTGCCGATCCCCGATACCCGCGCCAGCAGCGGCGCCGAGGCTGTGTTGGCATCGACTCCGACCGCGTTGACGCAATCCTCCACCACCGCATCAAGCGAGCGCGCCAGTTTGCTCTCGCCAAGGTCATGCTGATATTGTCCGACGCCGATGGCCTTCGGATCGATCTTGACCAGCTCGGCCAGCGGGTCCTGCAGCCGCCGGGCAATCGACACGGCACCGCGCAAGGTGACGTCGAGTTCGGGCAATTCCTCGGAGGCAAAGGCGGATGCCGAATAGACCGAGGCGCCGGCTTCCGACACCACGATCTTCGACATCTTCAGATCCGGCAGCAGCTGCACCAGATCCATGGCGAGCTTGTCGGTCTCGCGCGACGCCGTGCCGTTGCCGATCGCAATCAAATCGACGCGATGTTGCACGGCGAGCTTGCCCAGCGTCGCCAGCGCTTCGTCCCAGCGCCGCGCCGGCTCGTGCGGATAGATCGTAGTGGTGGCAACCACCTTGCCGGTCGTATCGACGACGGCGACCTTGACGCCGGAGCGGAAACCGGGATCGAGGCCCATCGTGACGCGCGCGCCCGCCGGCGCCGCCAGCAGCAGGTCGCGCAGATTCGACGCGAACACGCGCACCGCTTCCTGCTCGGCCGCGGTCCACAGCCGCATCCGCAAGTCGATGTTGAGATGGACCTCGATCTTGGTTCGCCAGGCCCAGCGCACGGTTTCTGTCAGCCATCTGTCGCCGGGGCGGCCCTGGTCGGAAATCTCGAAGGCCTGCATGATCTTCAGTTCGTAGGAGCTGACCGCGGTCGGCGCAGTGGCGACCGGCTCGGGCAGTATCTGCAGGTCGAGAATCTCTTCTTTCTCGCCGCGGAACATCGCGAGGATGCGGTGCGATGGCAGCTTGGTGAGCGGCTCGCTGAATTCAAAATAGTCCTTGAACTTCTCGCCTTCGGCTTTCTTGCCGCTGCGCACGGACGAGGCCATCAGCCCGTTCGACCACATCTGCTTGCGCAGCGCGCCGATCAGGTCGGCGTTTTCGGCGAAACGCTCGGCCAGAATTGCGCGCGCCCCGTCGAGCGCGGCCACGGCATCGGCCACCTGCTTGTCGGGATTGATGAACGGTATGGCCACGGCTTGCGGATCGTTTACCGGCTGTGCCAGCAGCAAATCCGCCAGCGGCTCCAGCCCCGCCTCTTTGGCGATCTCGGCCTTGGTACGGCGCTTCGGCTTGAATGGGAGATAGATGTCTTCCAGACGACCCTTGCTGTCGGCCGCCAGGACAGCCGCTTCGAGCGCGGCATCCAGCTTGCCCTGCTCGCGGACCGAATTGAGAATCGCAATACGACGTTCTTCCAGCTCGCGTAGATAAATCAGACGCTCCTCCAACGTGCGCAATTGCGCATCGTCGAGCGCACCGGTAATTTCCTTGCGGTATCGCGCAACGAACGGAACAGTGGCGCCGCCGTCGAGCAGCGCCACCGTCGCCTCGACCTGTTGTTCGCGAACGCCGAGTTCTTCCGCGATCTTCCGATTGATGTTTGCCACGCGCGATCTCTCTGAATCCGCCGCGTTGGGTAAATCGCCAGCCGCGGGTAAGATGCTTATGGACCATCGCCGACTGCCACATCAAGCCGCAGCGCGAAACAAATTGATCTGTGGATGGGCGTGGTTGGTAGTCGAGACGAAGCAGTTTTGCAAAGAGCAGCTCGCGGCAAACGTCCCGAATTACAGACGTAACCAGATTCACTCGTTCTGAAATCGTCGTGCAACCTTGCTTAGCGACATTGGCATCAGCATGACACCGAAACCAATCCGAAGAGCCTCGGGAGGCACAAATCGCGTAACGAGCGGCAACTTCGTCGCACATCATCCGGCTTCGCCGAATTTACTTCGGAGCGACAAGCGCGGTTGCGGTTTGCAACGCCGCATCGAGCACCTGATCTGCCTCCTCGCCGTCAGCCATGGCCCGTGAGATCGCAATTGCGCCGATCATGATGGCGACGATGCTCCAAGCGCGCTGCTCGCGACCAGATCCTGCCACGCCTAAGACATTTGACATTCGATGGATCAGCGCCACCATTTTGCGCTTGTAGGCGGTACGTATTTGCGGATTTGAACGCGCGACGTCTGCACTCAAGGTGGGCATGACGCAGCCGGATGCCGGGTCTGCGCGATGGTCGGCGCTGATGTACATCGCCAACCATTCTTTAAGACGCTGCTGCCGTTCGGCGAGGCTCCCGCTTTCCGAATCTATGAACGGTTCACCAAGGCAGGTCTCGATGACTTGTTCCAGCAGCGCCTCCTTGTTTGAAAAGTTCGAATAGAAGGCACCGGATGTGACGCCGGCCGATGCAGCGAGGCCGTCAACCCCGATCCCATTGAAACCATTTGTTCTCAGAGCCCTTGCTCCGGCCTGCAGGATGGCTTGCTTGGCCCTCGCTTTTTGGTCCGGCGGATATCTCATCACCAGCCTTTAACAATCCCTTGATCGCGCTTGATCCTTAGAATAACTAACGTTATGTAACGATCGTTATTCTATTAGCAATCCCCCTCGCGATCGTTATCTAACCTCGCGAAAAATCGAGAGAAAAGCGATGAGCATGACTTTTGAAAATGCGGCGACCAAATCGGTCGATGTGAACGGTACGGCCTTCGTGTTCCGAGAAATTGGGAAGAAGGGCGGCGTTCCCGTGGTGTTGCTTCATCATCTGACTGCGGTGTTGGAGGATTGGGATCCGAGGGTCGTGGATGGCCTGGCGGCGAAGCACCACGTGATTGCGTTCGACAATCGTGGGGTCGGCGGATCCGGAGGGTCTACCCCCAAAACGGTCGAGGAGATGGCTCAGGATGCCGTCGCGTTCATAGGCGCTCTAGGTTTTAGCAAAGTCGATCTCTTCGGCTTCTCGCTCGGCGGTTTCGTCGCTCAGGTCATCGCGCAACAGCAACCTGGTCTGGTGCGCAAAATCATTCTCGCGGGAACCGGCCCTGCGGGCCTCGAGGGCACCGCGAATGTCGGTTCCGTTTTACAGGGCGCATTTGGCAGGGCAGCCGTCACCAACAAGCACCCGAAGCATTTTCTGTTCTTTACGCAGACGAGCAACGGCCAGGCCGCGGCCGACGACTTCCTGCGTCGCCTGAAAGAACGCACCAAGGACCTCGACGCGCCCGTACGCGACGAAACCGTTCAGGCTCAGCTTGCGGCGATCCAGGCCTGGGGACAGGGCGATGCCGCGAAGCTCGGGACGGTTCAGCATCCTGTCCTGGTCGTCAACGGCGATGACGATGTGATGGTGCCGTCGTTCAATTCATTCGAGCTCGCTCGTAGGCTGCCGAATGCACAATTGAGCATCTTCCCTGACGCCGGGCACGGCGGCATCTTCCAGTACCACGCCGCCTTCGTTCAGCAGGCACTCGCCTTCCTGCAGCAATAAACAGCCTTCGGCGGGTCCGGCACCACGGCTTATGAGCGCGCGCTCGAACTCAAGCACAAACTCAAGGCGAGTTCGCTGTCTCGATGAGCTGCGGCTTCCAATCTGATGCGTCAATACCGGTCTCGACAATGACACGGGCCCGGGCGGCGCCTTGGATCAGATCCGCAGCCTTTTCCGGCATCATCAGCGCGCGGGGCGTTGATGTGGGCAGAGACAAGATCAGGCATGGCCGAGGCATCGACGATGCGCAGCCCTTCGATACCCCGCGCGCGCAATTTAGGGATCGCGCGCCGGTTGAGCCAAGCGATAGCCCACTCGACGATTATGCACACAACGTGCGCAGTGGCCTCTTAATTGGTTGAGAGATTTAAAATCCCGTTCCAATCCATCATTGGCTGTACCGGCGAGGCCTCACGCGATCCTGTGCGAACTGGCAAGCTAACATGGCGCGGAATGCCGAGCGGCCTGTGCGATCGATCGGGTATCGAGCGGGGTAGCACTCCCCAAGCGGAGTCGCATCATACAATGTCGTAGAATATCGTGGATTTTGGCGCGCCACTCAGAATAAAACTGCGAACTCTTTTGTGATTGAAATCGCTTTGTCACGTAAATCCACTTTGGCCTATGGTCACGGCCGATCTCGCAATTTGCGCGATCGCGCGTCATTATTCGTTCCTGATCCAAGAAGACGGTGTGAAATGACAGCTTGCGCAGGTAGTCTGATGGCGGCAGCTTGATATTTACTTGGCGATTGACACGATACGGCAGCCATGTGCGGCCAACGCCGTACTCATTGCCGCGAGGGAGTTTGTGCATGTCAGCAGAGATCCCGAACGTACGGCAGGTGCAAGGGTACTGCAGTCTGTGCATCGCCCGCTGCGGTACCGTCGCGACGGTGACGGATGGCAGATTCACACGTCTGGACCCCGATCCGACCCACCCCACCGGCGCGGCCATTTGCGCCAAGGGCCGAGCGGCTCCCGAACTCGTCTATCACAAGGACAGGTTGAAGCGACCGCTGCGTCGAACACGGCCGAAGGGCGACCGCGATCCGGGATGGGAGGAAATATCATGGGACGCAGCGTTCGATCAGATCGCCGCCGCCATGCGGCGCATCGCCGAGCAGCATGGACCTGAAGCGGTGGCGTTCAGTCAATCATCCCCTTCGACGACCGCCATCGCGGATTCAGCTGCCTTCGTTGTCAGACTGATGAATGCATTCGGCACGCCGAACCAGGTGTCGGCGCTCGAACTATGCGGCTGGGGACGCGGCTTTGCGACGCGCTACGTCTTCGGCGTCGGCAGCGTTGCGACCGGAAGCGCCGGCGGCGCGATGGCAGATATTGCCGAATCCGGCTGCCTTATCCTGTGGGGCTACAATCCATCCTTTACGCGCATTACGCATGCGACCGCGACGGTCGCGGGCCTGAAACGCGGAATGAAGTTGATCGTGATCGATCCGCGCAACGCCGGGCTTGCCAACAAAGCCGATGTCTGGCTGCGGGTGCGCCCCGGAACCGACGGTGCGCTCGCGCTGGGTCTGGCCAACATCATGATCGAGCGCGGATGGTACGACGAGGCCTTCGTCCGCACGTGGAGCAACGGCCCCCTTCTGGTGCGCTCCGACACCGACAGGTTGCTCCGGACGGAAGATCTCCTTTCCAGCAGCGGCTCCGGACAATTTGTCGCCTGGGATTGTGCGTCCGACCGTGCCGTCAGCTACGATCCGGCGGCCGGTCGCTACGAGGCTCCCGCTGAGCATCTTGCCTTGCGAGGCGACTACACTGTCGCAACCGGAGACGGTCCGGTTTCCTGCCGGCCTGTCTTCGACCGCTACGCAGCGCTCTGCAGCAAATATTCGCCTGCCATGATTGAAGCGACGTGCTGGATTCCTCCCGGCCAATTGGAGGCAGCTGCCCGCACGATCTGGCACACCCGTCCCGTCTCCTACTATGCCTGGAGCGGGCACGAGCATCATGCCAACAGCACGGACACGGCGCGGGCAATGGCCATGCTCTACGCCCTGACCGGCAGCTTCGATGTGGCCGGAGGCAATGTGCTGCTCCCTGCAGTGCCGGCCGCCTCGATCAGCGGGGAGACCTTGCCCGCGGCGAAGCGACTTGCTCCCGCAATCGGGTTTGCCGAACGTCCGCTCGGACCTGCGCGCTGGAACCACGTCTCCCCTCGGGATTTTTACCGGGCTGTTCTGGAAGATGCGCCCTATCCCGTCCGTGGACTCATCGGGTTCGGCGCAAATCTACTACTCGCGCACGGCGATCCCCTTCGCGGACGTGCTGCACTGGCCGCGCTCGATTTCTACGCGCACGCCGACATGTTCATGACGCCGACGGCGGCGCTTGCGGATATCGTGCTGCCTGCGGCGTCCTGCTTCGAACGCGAAGCCCTCAAGATCGGATTCGAAATCAGCGCAGACGCACAATCGCACGTCCAGCTTCGGCAGGCCATCGTCGCCCCACCCGGCGAGGCGCGGTCCGATACCGATATCGTCCTTGGCCTTGCCGCGCATCTCGGTCTTGGCGAGCATTTCTGGAACGGCGATGTCGATGCCGCCTACCGGCAGCAGCTTGGTCCGAGCGGCATCACGCTCGAAGAGCTTCGGGCGAAACCTGCGGGATTGCACAAACCGCTCACGACGCAGCACACCAAGCACGCTGCGCGCGATGACAAGGGACATCCGCGCGGATTCCCGACGCCGTCGCGGAAGGTCGAATTCTGGTCGGAAACCTTCCTTGATCACGGCTATCCGGCCATGCCGGATTTTGTCGAACCACCGATGGGCCCGGTCGCCCGCCCCGACCTGGCCGCATCCTTCCCTTTGATCCTGACATGCGCGAAGCCCAGTCTTTTTTGTCAGACCCAGCACCGGGCCCTGCCAAGCCTGCGCAAGCGCGCATTGAATCCGGAGATCGAGATGAATCCCGCAACGGCCTCGGCACGCGGGATCAGGAACGGGGATTGGGTCGACGTACGCACCCCGGCCGGTGGAATGCGGGCCAGGGCGCGCTTCAGCGAAAAGCTC
>JBATYU010000110.1:0-6363 GCA_049674245.1 Bradyrhizobium sp.
TTGAGCTCGTCGATGGTCGGCAACCGCTTCTCGGCGAACTGGTATTCGGTGAATCCACCGACGACGCGCACCCATTGCGGCGGCGGCGTGATCGCAACCTGCTTCTTCAGCATGGCCATCGCGTCGGCGAGCGACCATACGCCGTCCCAGCGCAGTTCAATGTTGAAGTTGAGCCCGCCGCGGATGATGTGAAGGTGGTTGTCGATCAGCCCCGGCAGGACGCGACGTCCCCTGAGGTCGATGACCTTCGTCGACGGGCCGGCGAGCTTCATCACCTCCTGGTCGTGACCGACGGCGGTGAAGACGCCGTCCTTTATCGCCACCGCGCTGGCTGTCGGATTGCCGCGATCGAGCGTGGTGAACAAGCCTCGGTGCAGGATGAGATCAGGCGAGCTCATGAACACTTCTCCTTCGCCACATCAGGCGCTAGCGCGAGAGCATCGGTTTGAGCATCTGCTTGTCGTCCCGGCAGCAGGCCGAAGATATGCGGGGCGCATTGGGCCTGGCGCCAGGCGGCGGCGAGGCCGCTGCCCGAGATCAATTGCTTGCCGACCGGAACGACCTGCTCGCCGATGAGGATGCCGAGCAGGCCGACCAGCGCCACCAGAGGCGGCGCCGGTGAGCGGACGTTCAGGAGGCTGTAGATGACGCCGACCAGGATTCCGGCCCCAGCCGACAGCAGGTAGGTTTTCATCTTGTTTTTCCTGATTGCGAAGACGACGAGCTATTCGGCCGCGCGGGCCCCGCCTTCCGAAGCGTGCTCGCCGAGCGCCCACTTCGAGAAACGCACCTGGATCCCGTAGGGCGAGTGCGCCCGCAGGATGTCCATCACGCCTTCGTAGGTTTCGGAGCGCGCCCAATCCTGCTGCAGTTCGAAGACGTATTGGGCCGAGGTGATGGGAACCGCGCCGGCCTGGACCGCGCGGTCCATCGCGCGGTTGTGGGCTTCCAACGACAGATCGCCGCAGGCATCGGCCGGGATATAGATCTCGTAACCCTCCTTCAGCATGTCCAGCGTCGGAAACGTCACGCAGGCTTCGGTCCAAAGGCCGGCGATGAGGAACTTCTTGCGCCCGGTCGCGGCGACGGCCTTGCGGAATCCCGCGTCGAGCCAGGAGTTCATCGAGGTCCGGTCGATGATGGCGTGGTTAGGGAACAACTCGGTCACTTCCGGCATGAACGGACCCGAGAACGAATCCTTGGCGACCGTCGTGAGCACCGTCGGAATCTTGAACAGCTTCGCCGCCTTGGCGAGGATCTGGACGTTGTTGAAGGGTACCAGGCGATCGTGCGATTGGACGCCCTGATACATGGCCGGCTGATAATCGATCAACGCGATTGCACAGTTTTGAGGGGTAAGCATCTCGAGTTTCGGCACTGACTTCTCCTTTGGCGATAGCGTTACGATGGCAATAGCAATCAGATCGGGCCCGTTGATCTAATCCTAGGATTCGCCCTACGGCTTGGAGACCTGTGTTGTGGCTTGGCTGTTGCTGCGGTCTCGGAGGCAGTTTCGCTTCAGCGCTGCGAGCGTGGCGAACAGGCCGCAATACAAGATCGTGTCGGGAGCCATATCAGCGACCAAGCTGCATGATCCAGACCAGCCTCTTGAGCTTCGTCAAAACAGAAACCAGTTTGGCGGAAGCCGAATTGCGTGGCGGTCCCGACGAGGGTTACGCTTTCACAGGCGGAAGGACTTTGTGGAGCTTCGACGTGCGCTGCGGCTGTTTGTGAACCATTGTATAAGCGTAATCGGCACCCATGCCGTACGCGCCCGAATGCTCGCGTGCGATTGCCATGACGCCGTCATACGTGTCCTTGTTTGCCCAGTCCCGCTGCCATTCGAGCAGGACCTGCTGCCAGGTCATTGGCACGACGCCAGCTTGGATCATGCGCAGCATGGCGTATTCGTGCGCCTCCTTCGAGGTGCCGCCTGAGGCGTCGGCAACCATGTAGATCTCATATCCCCCTTCCAGCATCGCCGACAGTGCGAAGGTGTTGTTGCAAACCTCGGTCCACATACCTGAGACGACCACCTTGTTGCGGGCGTTGGTCTTCAGCGCGTCGCGAACCTTCTTGTCGTCCCAGGAGTTCATGGACGAACGATCGAGCAACACCGCGTCCGGAAAGACGTCAAGCAGCTCAGGATAGGTGTAGCCCGAGAAGGCCTCAGTCTCGACTGTGGTGATGGTAGTCGGGACCTTGAACAGCTTCGCGGATTTAGCTAGCGCTACGGTATTGTTCTTCAGCACCTGCCGGTCGATCGACTGCACGGCGAACGCCATCTGCGGCTCATGGTCAATGAAGATGAGCTGGCAGTTCTGCGGAGTGAGGACTTCGAGCTTGGACATGGGGGCGTCTCCTTGACTTTCAGAGGCAGATTTGTTCGCTAGGTTTCGTCGGACGGCGTTCCGGTGCAACAATGATTTGGGAAAGCCAATCGGCTGGCTTGGGAGAGCCACGGAACGTCGGTATCATTGTTGTCTCAAGGTTGCCCGCGGTTGCGAATCCGTCTTGAACAAAATTGTCGTCATTCGTTGCTGAGATCGGACGGTCGACTGTTTCAGGGAACGCCAAAGGGAATGCTTCGACAACGTACGACCTCGTCCGCCTGGATGCGCGGCGTCGCCAACACGCTTTCTGCGCAGGGGCGACATGTCGGTGCCGGACAGGAGCTGCATGGTACGCTCGACCCGCCGCCGGATCAGGTAATCATGCGGGGTCAGCCCGACAGACTGCTTGAACGCACGCACGAAGTAGCAGACCGAGAGATTGGCCAGCTTTGCCATGGCATCGACGCTGACCCGCTGATCGATGTTGCTGTCGATGTGCTCGCGCAGCCGCCGGACCACCCTCGGCGGCAGCCCGCCTCGCGCATACGGGACCGTTGCAATTGCGCTGGCGCTGTCAGCCGGATTGCCGCCGAGCAGCCTCATCCGCCGGGTGGCATTTTCCCCCGGAACGAACGCGTGCAATGCCTGCACCGACTGTTCAACTTGCTCTTCGTTCGATGTTCTGAACATGCGGGAGATCCTCGCCTCCAATGATTGATCCGCTTTTCGGAGAATCTCACGTGGCATCGTGGCCCGCGAGCTTCACCGTCACCGTGGACACGAGACTGGCTGAGGCATCGCCGCACGCCAATCGTGCGTGGGTCCCATGGCAACACCCATTAGATCAAATCCCCGGATTCGCCCTGCCGTCTTGAAGACGTTTGCTGTGGCTTGGCGGTTGCTGCGGTGTTCGGGGCAGTTTCGCTTCAGCGCTGCGAGCAAGAGCGTGGTGCTAATCGAGAGAGCGGATGATTTCCGAATACCGGTTCGGGCGCTGCGTGTCATATCGGCAAAACAGAAGCTAGTTTGGCGGACGAGCCGAATTGCGTGGCGGCAGCGAGCGCGACCGGCGTCCAATCTCTGTTCGGTAACAGCCGAATTCGCGGAATATAAAATGCTTATCACCACGTCCTGACTATCATCGGGCACCAGCAGCGACTCCGCCCCAGCGGGGAACTTTACTTACACCAGTTCCTTCCAATACTCGCTCACATCATACCTCCGCACCTCCTCGACGCAGGTTGTCTCAAGTCCTTGCCGCGGAATTAGCCGGTTATAGAAGTGCGGAATGTCTTCGCGTTGATAGAGAATGCCGCAGGCGATGCGATCCTGAACCTGCGTAGCGAGCACCTTCGCCTGCTGCAGATTGCTTGGATCGTGACCATCGGCATTTGCATCGAAGTACCTATCCAACAGATATTCGTGCGTCGCGAAGTGATTGTATGTCGGACACGCCTGCAGCATGTCGACAAAGGCAAAGCCGCGGTGCTGAATGGCGGCTTTGAGAATGCGAGTCATCAGTTTAATGTCACCGCTAAAGCCACGGGCGACGAAGGTGGGGTTGAGCGAGAAGATCAGGTCCATGCTCGCCAACGTATGCTCGGGGATCCCGTTGGGGCTTGTGTTCATTGGCTGGCCCTGTGGCGTGAGCGAACTCGCCTGCCCGGTCGTTAGCCCGTAGTTTGCATTGTTGTGCAGGACGAACGTGATGGGATAATTGCTCCTCACGCCATGGACCAAATGCCCGATACCCTCCGAGAAAGTCGCGCCATCCCCGGCGAAGGCGATAACCGGAACCTTCATATTTGCAAGCTTCGCGCCTGCTGCAAACGGGATGACGCGACCATGGAGCCCGTGGAAGCGGTAGCCCTCAATTTTGTCCGAGCCGTTGCCGTTACAACCGACGTCGTAGCAAAGGCAAACCTGCCACGGATGCAAATTCAGTTCTACCAGCGCATACTTCACGGCCGTCCAAATGCCATAGTTGCCGCAGCCGTCACACCAGATGCATTTGGTTTCCGAATAGTACTCGGAGACAGCGGGCCGGCGGGTCTGCAGAGCGATATTCATGATGAAGTACCTGCATATTCGAAAAGGGGAAACTTCTCTTCGTCTTCCGAGGTGCTCGCACATCTCTCCATCACCGACGAAAGAAGCTCATCGTAGAAAAACGGTCGACCGTCGTACTTGAGAATTTTATCCGGGATATCCAAGCCGCATTCCATCCTGATGAGCATGCCCAACTGCCCCTGATAGTTCTGCTCCACCAGGACAATGCGTTTCGACCGCTTTGCCAATCTCTGAAGCTCCTGGGTGCGGAGCGGCCAGAGATACGTGTAGTGCAAATATGCTATCTTCCGCCCTCTCAGTTCATCGCTGCACATGACGTCTTGAAATACGTCACCGGTGCTTCCCCAGCCGATCGCGAGCAACTCGATTTCGTCGCCTGCATCCATCCAATCGGCCGTCTTTGCGCTGCGACCGCCGATACTCAAATGAGGTGCGGGAAGCCCGGCTTTTAATCCGTGGAACTTTCGCAACCGCTTTTCCATTTGCAACTTGGTATTGAGGCTGGACTCATCCACGGCGCCCATGGAATTGTGTTCGTCGCCCTGGGCGCAATAGGTCGCCGCGTCGCTGCCGGGAAGCCATCGCAACGAAACACCGCCCTTCGCGTGCGGGTCAAATCGATCAGAAGATTTCAAGAATTTCAGCTTCTCGGGATCGACAACAAGCCTGCCACGATCAATTTCGGCCTTTTCCAGATCGTAAGGGTGTTGCGTGTAGAGCGCCTCGGCGATCTGCTTGTCGGTGAGGACAATGACACTGATTTGATACTGCTCTGCCAGATTGAATGCGACCGGCATCAAATCGAAGGCATCCTGGCTGTTGCTGACCGAGATTACGCAGCGCGTGAATTCGCCGGCAGAGCAATTCGCGGCCTGTAAGAGACCACCTTGAGCCGTCCAGGTCGGCAGGCCCGTCGCCGGACCGGGGCGTTGCGCCAGCACAAACACCGTCGGGTTCTCGATCATGGCATTTAGAGACAGTGTCTCGCTCATAAGATCAAATCCGACACCGGAGGTAGCGGTGAGCGCGCGGGTTCCCATGTACATCGCCCCGCTCACGATCTGCGCGGCGGTGATTTCGTCTTCCGCCTGCTTAACCACCATGTGAGTCTTGTTTTCGAGCTCGGCAATGAATGACAGCAGCGGGCTGGAGGGCGTCATCGGGTAGCCGGCATAGAGCCGCACCCCCGCATGAACCGCGCCGAGTCCCATCGCCTGACTGCCGGTAATCAAAAGGTGGCTGGCGAAACCCTTGTCAGGCGGCGGCAACGCGACGGAGATCGTCCCTTGCTCTGGATCGACAAAGGAATATCCCTCATCGAGACATCGCATGTTGAGTTCGAGTAGAGCTTTCTTCTTCGCAAACTTCTCTCCGACGAGGGACTTGAGGGCATCGATATCCTGGTCAAGCATGGACCAGACAAAAGCGGTCAGCAGCACGTTCGAAAGAATTGCCCTCGCACCAAGGCGATTGAGAATGTCATCAACCGGGAAATAGATGACGCGAAGGTTTCGCTCCGCGATCAGTTTCTGGTGATGCTCCGGAAACCGCCACCCGGGCGTCACGTGCAGCACGATCCCTCCCGGTTTCAGTTCCTCCATGTTCAGCTCGAGGCCGTGATGGTTGAGCGCGACAAGCACGTTTACCTTTGTTTCGGTGCTGCGGATGCCTTGATTCGAGATGTCCAGCTGATAGCTCGCATGCCCGCCCTTGATGAGCGATGGATATTCGCGGTAGCCGAATACGCAGTATCCGGATCTCTTGAGACCCTTGGCGATAATCGCGCCAATGGAGTTTATTCCCTGTCCGGAAGCGCCGACGATTTTGAGAGATATGCGGGGCATCGCCTAACACCAATCTGCCGGCTTCGAAGCATCCACCAACTGCTTGCCCCAAACTCTTACTGCCTCCTCCTGGCCGTAGGGCTCGTCTATGATTTTAAGCGTTGGAACAATCAGCC